>CANOHR010000017.1 GCA_947565875.1 uncultured Pseudoflavonifractor sp. | reverse complement strand
GAGAAAAGGGGAGAGGGGTCTCCCCCTTTCTGATTGGAACAAGCCCGGTCGATTGTTGCGGGAGAGAGCCGGTGTGCTGTCCGGCCCCCTGTATCATATCTATATGGTTTCATGAGGACTTTTTTTCCGGGGAAGGCGGAGCCCAGGGCTTTCGCTGCCCTGCCTGGACCGCCTTTTTTCTTGCCTGGGTCTCCCGGCGGCGGCGCAGGGTTTTCTCCGCTTTATACTCCAGCCGCTCCAAAACCTCCCGGCAGCCCTCGGGATCCGTCTGGGCCAGCCGCTTGGCTGCCGCCGCGGCCAGACCCACGTCGGTGAAGGCCAAAAGGACGCACTCGCCCCGGCCTACGGCCCCGCCCAACTCCATCCGGGTAAGGGGGACGGGGAGAAGGGGACAGTTGCCCTCCTGGCTTAGCTGCCCGGCGTGGCGCCGGGTCCGCTCTCCGGCGTCGGAGGAGAGAAGAAGGAGCCGGGCCTTGTGGCCCTTGGCGGCGGTGGAGACGCTTTCCTCTCCTGTCTGGAGCTTGCCCGCTTTCTGAGCCAGCCCCAAAAGGCCGATGAGACCGTTATCCATCGGTGTCACCTGCTTTCATTTGCTCCTCCAGGGCCTCCCAGACTTCGTCGGGAAGGGGGGCGGAAAAGGCCCGTTCCAAAGCCCGTGATTTCCGGACCTTTTTGAGACAGTCGGGGCTGGGACATACATAGGCGCCCCGGCCCGGTTTTTTGCCCTTAAAGTCCAGGGAGACTTCCCCCTCCGGGGAGCGGACCACCCGGATCAGTTCCGGTTTGGGTTTATGCTCCCGGCAGCCGAGGCATTGGCGGACGGGGATCTTTTTGGGCATGGGGAAGACCTCCTCTCGTCGTCGCAAATTTCATATCGCTCACCCTGACGCAAGCGTCAGGGTTCATTCATTCCATTGCTCCTCCTCTCCCCACAAAAGCTGAGGACCGCTTTTGCGGGGACCCCATTGGGCGGGTCTACCCGCAAGGGGTACGCCCCATCCGTAAGGCGGCAAAGCCGCCAACGGCTGGGCTGTGGGACCCGCCCCTACATAAATGATCGGGGTGCGTAGGGGCGGGTTCCAAACCCGCCCGTATTCCACCTTACTCCTCCGCGATCAGATCCTCTTCCTCCGGGTCATCCTCGGGGGCGGAGGCGGGCTTGATGTCGATCTTGAACCCGGTGAGCCGGGCGGCCAGGCGGGCGTTCTGGCCCTCCTTGCCGATGGCCAGGGAGAGCTGGTCGTCGGGGACGATGACCCGGCAGTCCTTCTCGCCCATGGTGGTGACCGAAATGACATCGGAGGGGGCCAGGGCGGCGGCAATGTATTCCGCCGGGTCCTCCGACCACTTGATGATGTCCACTTTCTCGCCCTTGAGTTCATCCACGATGTTGTTGACCCGAGCCCCCTTGGGACCTACACAGGCGCCGATGGGATCCACGTTGGGATCGGCGGACCAAACCGCCAGCTTGGTGCGGCTGCCCGCCTCCCGGGCGATGGACTTGACCTCCACCGTGCCGTCGTAGATCTCGGGGACCTCCAGTTCGAAAAGCCGCTTGACAAGCCCCGGATGGGTCCGGGAAATGAGGACCTGGGGGCCCCGGGTGGCGTTGCGGACCTCCACCACGTAGACCTTCAGGCGCATACCTTCCATATAGCTTTCGCCCTTTACCTGCTCGCCGGGGGCCAGATAGGCTTCGGTAAACTCGCTGCCCGAGGTGATCCGCAGGGAGGCGCCTCCCGTCCGGGGATCGAGCCGGGTCACAAGTCCGGTGACGATCTCATGCTCCTTGGAGGAGAACTCACTGAAGATCATGCCCCGCTCCGCCTCCCGCATGCCCTGAATGATGACCTGGCGGGCGGTTCCGGCGGCGATACGGCCAAAGTCCCGGGTCTTGATCTCAAAGGAGATCACATCCCCCAGCATGGCCTTGGGGAGCTTGGCCTGGGCCTCTTCCAGGCTGATCTCAGTGGCGGGATCGTCCACCGTTTCCACCACGTCCTTTCGGAGGAACATGCGCACGGTGCCTTTCTCCTCGTTGGCGTCCACCACCACGTTGTCCCCCGCCTCAGGGTGATCCTTCTTGTAGGCGGAGACCAGGGCCAGGGTGATCTTTTCCAGCATATAGCTCTTGGGGATCCCCCGCTCCTTCTCAATGAGGTCGATGGCGGTGAAAAATTCCGCCGCGTCCAACTCATGGGGCTGTTGAGGTTGACTTTTTCTCGGCATAGCGATCATTCTCCTTTATACTCGGACATATAGGCGCGTTTGCGCCACGTCTTTTTTCTCGAAGGTAAGCGCTCCCTGGGGAGCGGTGATGGTAATGCTTGCGTCGGTGCAGGCGGTAAGAGTTCCCACCCAGTCTTTGCGTCCGTTCTGGGGACGGTAGAGTTTTACCTCCACCTCGCTGCCAAGAAAGGCGGAAAAGTGTTCCGGTTTCCGAAGGACCCGGTCGGCCCCGGCGGAGGAGACCTCAAAGGTATAGCTGCCCTCGATGGGATCCGCCTCATCCAAAAGGTCGCTCACCGGGCGGGAAACGGCCTCGCAGTCATCAATGGATATCCCACCGGGTTTGTCGATATAGAGCCGGAGGTACCAGACCCCCGCCTCCTTCACATACTCTACGTCCCAGAGGCTACAGCCCTGTGCCTCCACCACGGGACGGGCCAGGGCTTCCACCGCTTCAGTCACCTTTGCCATGGGGTCGCTCCACCTCTTTTTCCATGAAAAAGAGTGAGGGGGAAACCTCACTCTGCCATACTTACTTTAACTTACGGTGCCATTATATCACGCCTCTTCCTCCAATGCAAGGCTTTTTTGGGAAAAAAGGGCGGCGGCGGACATTTTCCCCACCTGCCTTGCGCCCTGACCTATTTTATGATAAAATCCAATACAATAGAGAGAAAAGAGACTTCATGTCCTGCTTTAGCGAACAATACGGAAAGGATGAGGAAGCCGTGAAAAGAAAACTGTTGACTGCTCTGATACTGGTATGGACCGTGGCCTGTGCCGCGTCGGTTTCCGCCTGGGCGGCGGAGCCGGGCTATCCCGACGCCCAGGGCCATTATGCCCAAAAAGCCATTGAGACCTGGAGCGGCTATGGGGTGCTGAAGGGCTATCCCGACGGAAGCTTTCAGCCCGACCGGACCATCAGCCGGGCGGAGCTGGCGGCGGTGCTGGACCGGGTCATGGGCTATCAGAACAGGGGAGAAAATATCTATCCCGATCTGCCCGAGGGCAGGTGGTATACGGAAAATCTTCTCCACATGGCGGGGCAGGGGATCTTTGCCGGGGATGAGCAGGGACGGATGAGGCCGGAAGCCCTTATCACCCGGCAGGAGGCCTTTACCGCCCTGGCCCGTGTGCTGGAACTGGAGAAAAGCGAAAAGGTCCCCGGCTTTTCCGATGACGTCGGGATAGCAGACTGGGCAAGGGGCTACGTAGGGGCCATGAGGGAGAAAGGGTATATTACGGGCGACCAGAATAAGGCGCTCCGGCCCGACGAGCCTATCACCCGGGCGGAGGTGGTCTCCACCCTGGACCGGATGGCTTCTCTTGTAAATGTGGACGGGACCTACACCAAGGACAGCAAGGGAAATCTGATCGTCAACGCCCGGAACGTGACCCTGAAGGACATGAGCGTGGGGGGAGACCTGATCGTGGCGGACGGTGTGGGGGAGGGGGATGTATACCTGGACCGGGTGACGGTGAAGGGGAATGTCATCCTTCGGGGCTGTGGGGAGAATTCCTTTCACATCCTGCCCGGCTGCGATGTAAAGACGGTCATCGTGACCAAGACTACCGACGGCTGTATCCGACTGGTCAACGGATCGGGAAAGACCATCCCCATGATCTACGTCAACGACGGAGTGGGCGGGGTCACCTTGGATGGCGGAACGCTGGGCGAGGTGATCGTGACCTGTGACGCGCCGGTGAAGATCCGCTCCAAAAGGGTCAGGACCCTCTCCGTGGTGGGAGACGCCGCGGTCACGGTGGAAAAGGACGCTGTGGTGGATCGGCTGGAGATCGGAGCCACAGCGGAAAAGGCATCCATCACCGTAAATGGAAGGGTGACCGCCCTGGTCAATGACGCCCATGCGGAGGTGACCGACAACGGGACGCTGGGGCCTGTCAATGGCGGGGGATCCTCCGGTGGAGGCGGTTCCTCCAGCAGTGGTTCTTCCGGTGGAGGTAGTTCCACCAGCGGGGGCGGTCCTTCCGGCGGAGGCGGCTCCTCCAGTGAAGGTGGTTCCTCCGGCGGGGGAGGTTCCTCTGGACCGGAGGAGGATAAGACCGTTACAGTTTCCCAGGTGACCCTTCAACTGCTGGCCCCCCGGTTTGGAGCGGTCCCCGATGAGGCCGATGTGCTGGGGACGGGGTATACTGCCCGGACCGAGTGGCAGAACGCCGACGGAAGTCCGGCCGATTACCGCTGGAAGCCCCAGGGGGAGGAGGCGGATACCTTTACGGCGGGTCAGGCTTACCGGGCGGTCATCACTCTTTCGCCCATCAGCGGGTACCGGTTTGCCCAGGATCTGAAGGTAACGGTCACAGACGGAATGGATACGCCTTCCAACTATACTCCCGCCCAAATTACAGCCCAGGGAGAAGACCGGGTGGTAACTATGGTATATGCCGAGACGGAGCGGCGGGACCCGGTGAGCAATGTAAGGGTGGAAGGCACGGGAAAGGCGGAACTGGGAGAGACGGTGACGCTGAGAGTGGTCTATGGAGATCACCATTTGACCGATCCGGCCTCCCATACCTGGCAATGGTACCGGTGTGACGCCGCCGACGGAAGCGGCAGGACTGCCATCGAAGCCGCCTTGGCTGGGGAGTATACCGTTCCAGCCGAGGATACCCAGAACGCGGGAGAACTCTATTATTGCTGCGGCGTAAGGGTGATGGGAAAAGAATATCTTTCCCCTGTGGCGGTGATAGAGGTGCGGGATCCTCATCCCCCCGTCGCTGTTCCCGACCCCGCCATCGGCCCGGAGCTTACGGTGTCGGAGGACGGAAGATGGCTGCGGATAGAGATGGAGGGGCTGGTGCGGGATCCGGACGTGAGTTACGAGGCGGAGGCCAGGTTTGAGATAAAGCGGAGGGATGGAGGCACGCTGGGGAACAGTGTGAGTATGAAGAGCTTTCGCGAGGAGGATATCCCGGAGGGAGGTAAGGTGAGTTGGGAGATCGATCTGACCCGGATCGCTGACGGGTATATTCTGGGGATGTTCGAGGTGGGGATGGCCTACGACCTGGAGGTGGGGGAAGTCAAGGTAAGTGTGACGCCTCAGGAAAAGGACACGCCGCTGACCGGGCAGGAGCGGATATTTGACGCCGGGAATGTAGGACTCTCTTTCCATGTCTTTGGGCCGGGAGCCCAAGTCCCGGAGGGAGCGTCGGACCGTCCGCCCGAGACGCTTCAGTTTGTGATCGGTACCTCTACAGGAAAATTTGTAGATAAAAACGATCCCGAGGAGGAGACTTCCTCCTGGACGTTCCAACGTATGGACGCCCTTTTCCGAACAAAGGGCGATTGGGTGCCGGGTGCCGCTGAGGCATTTTGGGACAGGGAATTTTATGTGCCCAAGGCATGGAGGGAGGGCCTGCAAACGGGAGAGTCCTCCTCCGAGATCCTGTGCGCCATCTACGCCGGAAAAGCTCCCGAGGGAGGGCTCAACGTATATGGCGTAAAGGTTATGGGGCAAAACATCATTTTCCAACCGGGCAATCACTGAAAAAAGACCGCCCCCACCGGACCTTTCCGGTGGGGGCGGTCTTTCTCATTTTTCGGCTTATTCCTGTTCCATGGCCTTGGCCTCGGCAATGGCCTTCTCCTGGGCCTGGGGAGTGGCCTCCTCATAGCGGACAAAGTGGAAGGTAAAGGAGCCCCGGCTTTGGGTCATGGACCGGAGGTCGATGGCGTAGGAGCCCATCTCGGCCATGGGGACCTCGGCCTCCAGGATCTGGTTGCCCTCCCCGTCGGGGTTCATGCCCATGACCCGGCCCCGGCGCTTGGTGATGTCGCCCATCACGTCGCCCATGTAGCTGTCGGGGATGGTGACCTTCAGCTCACCCACCGGCTCCAGAAGGATGGGGTTGGCCTCGGGCATGGCGGCTTTGTAGCAGAGCTGGGCGGCGGTCTTGAAGGCGATCTCGGAGGAGTCCACCGGGTGGTAGCTTCCATCGTAGAGGGTGGCCTTCAGGTTCACCAGGGGATAACCCGCCAGAGGTCCGTGAAGGACGGCCTCCCGAAGGCCCTTCTCCACTGCGGGGAAGAAGTTCTTGGGCACGCTTCCGCCGAAGACCTCCTCGGCAAAGACCAACTCCTCCTGGTCGGGGTTGGGCTCAAAGCGGATCCACACGTCGCCGAACTGGCCGGAGCCGCCGGTCTGCTTCTTGTGGCGGCCCTGCTTCTCCACTTTCTTGCGGATCTTCTCCCGGTAGGGGACACGGGCGGGGGAGGTCTCGGCCTCTACGTTGAAGCGGCTCTTGAGCTTGCTCACCAGTACGTCGATCTGGATATCGCCGGCGGCATAGACCACCAGCTGATGGGTCTCGGAGTTATTGACCCAGTAGAAGGAGGGATCTTCCTCATTCATCCGGTTGAGGCCCTGGGCCACCTTATCCTCCTGCCCCCGGGTCTTGGGGGCGATGGCCACGCTGTAGCAGGCCTCGGCGAAGGGAATGGGCTCCACCTTGACCACCTTCCGGGGTTCGCACAGGGTGTCCCCGGTCTTCAGCTTATCCATCTTGCCGATGGCGCCGATGTCGCCGCAGTTGAGTTCCTTGACCTCGGTGTACTTCTTGCCCTTCATGGCGTAGAGCCGTCCCAGCTTCTCCGTCTCCCCCGTGCGGGCATTGACCATCATCATATCGGGCTTTACCGAACCGGAGAGGACCTTTACATAGGAATACTTTCCGTATTGGTCGGAGACGGTTTTAAAGACGTAGGCGGTGGGAAGAGCGCCGGGAGCGGAAACGAAGGGGGAGGTGACGCCCTCCTCGTTCTCGGCGGTAAGAGGTTGGCCCTCCAAAGCGTTGGGCAGCAGCTCCACAATGGTGTCCAGCAGCATCCGGGTGCCCAGACCCTGAGTGGCGGAGCCGCAGACCACAGGGAAGAGGGAGAGGTCCTTCACGCCCTGGCGCAGGCCCTGGATCATCTCGGCGTAAGTAAAGTCCTCGCCGGAAAAATACTTGTCCATGAATTCCTCGCTGGTCTCGGCCACCGACTCCTTCAGGGCGTCGTAGAGTTCATCCAGCACGCTGAGTTTATCCTCCGGTACGTCGATCTCCACCCGTTCCCCCTTGGGGCCCATCTCAAAGGCACGCTTCTGGAGGACGTCAATGATGCCGATGACCTTCTTATCGGCGTCCCAGATGGGGGCCACCACAGGGGCGATGTGCTTGCCGAAGCGCTCCCGCAACGTGGCAAAGGCGGCGTTATAGTCAGAGTTATCCTCGTCGGTCTTGGAGATGTAAAGAAGCCGGGGCAGCTTGCGCTGCTCACAGTATTTCCATGCCTTCTCGGCGCCTACGCTCATGCCCGACTTGGCCGAACAGACAATGATGGCGGCGTCGGAGGCCTGAAGGGATTCCATGACCTCACCGGCAAAATCAAAAGCGCCCGGAGTGTCCAGTACATTGATCTTACAGCCGTTATATTCCACCGGGGCTACCGCCAGGGAGATGGTGGTCTGACGCTTCTGCTCCTCGGGGTCGTAGTCACAGACGGTATTTCCGTCGGGGACCTTGCCCAGACGGTCGGAGCCGCCGGTGAGGAAAAGCATGCTCTCCGCCAGAGAGGTCTTGCCGTTGCCGGCGTGGCCCAGCAGGCAGATGTTGCGAATGTTTTGCGCGGAATAGCTCATGTGGATCCTCTCCTTATAGTGGGTTTACAGTGGGAGCTAAAATTTCACTGTTCTTGTCCATTATAGCGCAAAGAAGGCGCGGTGACAAGGAAATTTTTGAGGTGATTGCACAAAAAGAAGGAAAAAAAGAGCGGCCCCTCTTAGGGGGCCGCTCTCAGAGACGGTTCAGGGCCGGAATTCCCCGTCGATGGAGGACTCTCCCTGCCAGGCCACATAGCGCTGAAGCTTGTGGACCGAGTAGTGATAGGGATTTTCCGGGTCGTCGTCCCATTGGCACTCAAAAAAGAAGAAAGTCTCATCCTCGCCGGTGTAGACAATGGTCCCTCCCGTGATGGAGACTCCGTCTTCCTCCAGAGAGAAATGGGCGGAGGGAACAGGGCTGTCCGGTTCCTCCCGGACCGTGTTGTAGCCCGAGCCGGCAAAGCAGTAGTCTGCCGTCAGGTCCAGCGCCTCCTCCACAGTAAGCTCGGGAAGGTCGTTGGTCGTTTCCAGGGGAAGGCTGGTGGTCTGAAGGGTAAGGGGCTGCTGGTTGGGGCCTTCTCCATCTGCGGCCTCCGGGGTGGGAAGGGGGGCGGAAAACAGGGTGGGGGCCATTGTGACGGTTTCTTCCACCGTTTCCGGGGAGAAGGACGTGCTTGCCTCCGGCTCCTCCGGGGAGAGCCCCGCCATCCGAAGGCGGGGTTGGACCTCCTCCGAACCGGTCCCGGCTTCGGGGATGGCGGGAGCCTCCTTGGCCTTGGAGGGGGTGGAGATAGCCGGACCGGAGGGAGCGGGGAAAGAAACGTCCTCCGCGGCGGTGGGGGCGATACTGGCCGCCTCCGCAGGGGCGGGGAGGGGATCGGGAGTATCGGTGGGAGATGGCTCCGCGCTGTCATTGGTCAGGAGCATGATCTCGTCATTGGGGTCCGGGCTTTGGACCGCGTCGTTCAGGGGGGCGCTCTCCCGCTCCTCTCTAGAGGGGGGATCCTGGCTGATGGCGACTCCCGCCGCCGGGGCGCTTCCTACAGTCCGGTCCATTCTCTCCCAGGGTTTCCAACTCCATGTACCCAGAAGCATAATGGCCAGCACGGCGGCGGAAGCCAGCCAGCCCCGCCGCAGGGAGGACTTTTTCTTAGGGGGGGCAAAAGGGATGACGGTCTCCGCCGCCACCGCCTCTAGGATACGGCCGGAAAGGTCTGCCGGGACCTCCACGGGAGGAAGGTCCGAAAGGGCGGTATGAAGGGCGGAGAACTCCTCATAGAGGGCCTTGCACTCCGGGCAGGAGGCCAGGTGGGCGTTGAGCCTATCCCGCTCCTCCGGGGAGAGCGCCCCGTCAATGGCGGTGCTGATAAGGTCAATATATTCTTCGCAGTGTGCCACAGGGCGACCCTCCTTTCTGAATGGGGATATATGGGCGTAGGGCGCGACGCCTCGGCACGCCAGGGGTGGTCCGAAACCGAACGGCGGGCCGGGGCGTCCCGTCCTACCGTTCCCACTTTCACTTACTTGGACGGAGGCGGGAAAGAAAAGTTCCCGCTTTTCACAAGAAAATCTCGCAGAGCCAGTCTTGCCCTGGCGATCCGGGACTTTACCGTACCCTCCTCCAGGCCGAGACATTGGGCGATCTCCTGATAGGAAAGGCCCTGGGTCTCCCGGAGAAGAAGGACCTGCCGGTGTTCGATAGAGAGGGAGGCCAGGGCGGCTTCCAGGGCCTGGAGGGTCTCCTTTCGCTCCAGTTCCCGCTCCGGGGCGTACCGCTCATCGGGGATCTCTGCTTCCCGGGGCTCCTCACCGTCCCCCTCGTCCAGGGTCATGGAAAGAGAACTTCGGCGCTTCTCCCGGCGGAGAAAGTCAATACAGGCGTTGGAGGCCAGACGGTAGAGCCAGGTGGAGAAGGTACTCTGGAAGCTGAATTTGGGAAGGCCCCGCCATGCGTTGAGAAAGGCGTCCTGGGTGAGGTCGGCGGCGTCCTCGGGATTGCCCGTCATGCGGTAACATAGATGATATATTTTGCCCTGGTTTTGCTCCACCAACCGGGCAAAGGCATCCTGACTGCCCTGTTGGGCGGCCTGGACCAATTCCTGTTCCGTCACCGTAAACTCACCTGCCTTTCTCCTTTGTTATTCTGTTTCAGCGGGCGCACGTCGTGCGCCCGCATCCTATTCCTCGGGGTCCTTCAGATCCCGCTTGATCCCCTTTGTAAGTTCGTAGACCTGCTCCAATGTCTCTACCCGGCAGAGCTTTTCCTTATAGTATCCCGCGTAGGGGATCCCCTTTAAATATAAAATGGATTGCCGCCGGGCCTGAAGACAGGCGAGGCGCTCTCCCTTTTGACGGGCCGTCAGTTCGATCTGCCGCACTGCCGTATCGATGCGTTCCCGGAGGGGGGGACGCTCTGGGACAGGCTCTCCCCGCAGGGCGGCGGCGCATTGCTGGAAGAGCCAGGGATTGCCCAAAGCTCCCCGGCCGATCATCACCATATCCGCCCCGGTGCGCTTTAAAATATCCACCGCATCCTTGGGGGAGAATACGTCCCCGTTGGCGATCACCGGAATGGAAAGGGCGGCCTTGACAGCCCGGATCAGGTTCCAGTCTGCCCGGCCGCTGTACTTTTGTACCGTGGTCCGTCCGTGGACGGCTATGGCGGACACCCCCGCGTCCTGAAGCCGCAGAGCCAGTTCCACACAGTTGATGTGTCCTTTGTCCCAGCCCAGGCGCAGCTTGGCGGTGACGGGCTTTCCACCGGCTCCCCGGACCACGGCGGCGGCTACCTTGGCGGCCTTCTCCGGGTCCCGGGCAAGGCCGGAGCCCTCCCCGTTATTGTAGATCTTGGGCATGGGGCAGCCCATGTTGATGTCGATGATATCCGCCCCGGAATACTCGGCGGCCTTGGCCGCTCCCTTTTCCATGACGTCCTCCTTACAGCCGAAAAGCTGTACGGCGGCGGGATGTTCTCCCTCCCCCAGCTCCAGCAGAGGAAGGGTCTTTTTGTCCTGGAAGCAAAGGGCCTGGGCGGACACCATCTCGGTGACGGTATACCCCGCCCCCAACTCCCGGCAGATGGTCCGAAAGGCCAGATCCGTATCCCCTGCCATGGGGGCCAGAGCCAGAGGGGTGGAAATTTCAACATTGCCGATAAACACGGGAAGGCTCTCCTATCCTATATCATTCTCTATCACTGCTGAAATTGTACCATGAAAAGAAGACTTTGGCAATCGGGAAAGAAAAAGCCGGGAGTCCCGTCAGGTCTTCCGGCTCATTTGATCTCCTGCTCCAGGGCATCGAACTCCGGCGTGGAGAAAAACTCCCCCAGAGTGATCCCTAGGCCGTCACAGAACTTCTTGATGGTGACGATGGAGACGTCCTGCCGCCGGGGATCCAGCATACTGTAAGCGGTGGAGGGAGTCACCCCGGCCAGGTTCGCCAACTCATTGGTCCGAATGCCCCGCTGGGAGCAGAGTTGCCGGAACCGTGCCGCTACCGTGTCCTTAACGCCCATTGTGCTTCACCTCAGGGGACAGTGTAGCCAATTTATCGCAAGTGCGTATACGCACTTGCGTAATTATAAAAAATGGTATATACTGGTGTCAGCAGGTCCCGGCCCTATTTTAAAATAAAGAAGTAGGAGGTATAAACATGAGCGAAGCGGAAACAAAGACGGAGCCTATGGCGGAGGAGTCCCAGGCACCAAAGGAAACAAAATTCTGTAAGCACTGTGGAAAAACGATCGCCAAGGAGGCAATCGTATGTCCTCATTGCGGCTGTCAGGTGGAGGAGATAAAGGGGGATGCGGACCAATGATTTGGC
>CANOHR010000016.1 GCA_947565875.1 uncultured Pseudoflavonifractor sp. | reverse complement strand
TTCCATGGTGATAGTCCGGTCCCGGGCGGAGACATAGCCGGAGGTAAAGGTGAAGGTCAGTTCCCCCAGGGGGTTTCCAATGGCGCAGACCTGTTCGCCCACCACTAGGTTATCCGAGTCGCCCAGCACTACGGGGGTCAGACCCTCCGCCTCAATCTTCAGAACTGCGATATCATTGGGTTCCTCTCCCCCCACCAACGTGGCCGGGTAGGAGGTACCGTCGGCAAAGGCGACCTGAATGGAAGAGGCGCCGTCAATGACATGGTAATTGGTGAGAATGTAACCATCGTGGGTGACCACAAAGCCGGAGCCGGCGGCAGCACCCTTCACCGTCTGGCCCCAAAAGTTTGTGGTGACCAACTCGGTAGTGATACCTACCGTGGAGCCCACGTTTCCGGCGTAGACCTGAGCGCCAGACATGGGCTCGGTGGAGGTAACGCTGGACATCGTCACCGCCACGGGGGAATGGCCCTCGTAGAGAATGGTGTTATCCTTGGGGACAAGGCGGACCGAAGCGCCGCCGGCCAGACCGCCCAGGAGGGCGCAGACCAGGCACAGAGCGGCAGTCTTTATGCCGCGGCGGTTTTTCCGGGGCATGGGCGTCGTCTGGGGGCCATCCACCGAAAGCCCGTCGGGAATGACGCTCTCGTCATTCAGGCGGTTATAGTCGTTATAGTACATATTTGTTCGCTCCTTCGTTTTGGGTTATACCGGGAACATGGTTTAGGATACCCCGGAATTGTGTCTAAAGCATGAAGAAAAATCGGGTGTTTTTTGAATTTTTCTCCAGAGGCTTAAAAATCTTCCGGCTTTTTTTCAGCTTGGGAAGACTCTCCCCTCAAAATGGCGGACAGGTCTCCCACTGCCAGCCGGAGATCGGCCAGAGACCGGTCCAGCACTCCAGAGCGGATCAGATTCAACGCCACCAGACACAGGATGGGACCCAGGATCATACCGGCCACGCCCCGGAGCTTCATGCCCACATAGACGCTGACCAGGGACAAAAGGGGGGAAAGGCCGGTCTGGTCCCCCAAAATCTTAGGTTCGGCGACCCGGCGAAAAAGAGCCACCAGCCCCCACACTGCCATAAGGCCCAAGGCATGGCGGTAATCGCCAAGGATCATATCTGCCGCCGCCCAGGGGACCATTACCGTACCGGAGCCCAGAATGGGGATAAAGTCCAGCACCGCCAGGGCCAGAGCAAGAAGCAGGGCATAGCTCTGCCGGACCAAAAAGAAGCCCACCAAAAGGATGAAAAAGACTCCCACAGACAAAATGAGTTGGGAGCGGAGATAGCCGCCAAAGCCCGCCGAGGCGGCCCGCTTGATCTGGGAAAAAAGGAACCGGGGGCCCTGAGGAAGCTTGTCCACCGCCGCCGAGCGGAGGTGGGGAAAGTCTACGGCAAAGAAGTAGGCCGCCATTACAAAGGCCACCGAGGCCACAGCGAAGGAGGGAAGGGAGCGGGCGACGCCTGCGGCATAATCCATTCCCCGGGAGAGAAGGCCCGGGATCACCGCCTCCAGCCAGGCAAACAGGCGCTGCACCAGCGCGTCCACCGTATTTTGAAGGGAAGCGGGTAGCAGATCCATGCCACGGGAAAACCGGGTCCCCAGATCCTCCACCAGGGCCTCAAGGGAGGCCAGAAGGCCCTGCCAATCCACCGCCAGTTCAGCGACCTCTCCCACCGCAGCACTTACCAGGGCCCAGAGAATGCCACCCAGGGCCGCAAAGACTAAAAGCAGCAGGGCCAGGGTGGAAAGCTGCCGGGGCAGCTGAAATCGGGTATGGAGCCACCGGATAGCAGGGGAGAGGGCCCAGGCTGCCAGAAAGGCCAGCAAAAAGGGAGAAAAAAGGGCCCAAAAAGGGGGAAGCAGCCGAACCAGGGGCCAAAGGCCCAAGGCCCAGAACAGAAGCCGAAGGCCCAGCCGAAGCCAGAGACGGCCCCGTTGGGGCCAGGAAAGCTCTTGCATAAAAACCTCCTTTGTCTACGGGGGATGACCCCGGTGGAAACAACAGTATAACACAGGAAGAAAAGAGGGAAAGGGGAAAAAGGAAGAAATGGGGCCGCCCGGACCGGCCCACAAAAGTCTTTGTGGAGGCAGATCCTTAAGCGGTCCCATTTATTTCATTCAGTTCTTGGGTTTCCCGCCGCTCCGGTGGCGACGGCGGTGGTTCCGGGAACGGCTCTGAGCGCCCTCTCTGGCGCTGTCGGGCGCGGGGGTTTTGGGTTCCTGGCGGGGGCGGTCCTGACTCCGGCGGGCGCTTTTGCGCTCACTGGGTTCCGAACGGGATGGCGCCCCCTCTGCCCGTGGGGAGGCCTCCCGGGGATCAAGCTGGGTCAAGCGGGGGGCCACCTTCCGAAGTTTTTCCAGTTCCGCCTGGGGCGGGGCCACATAGCCCTCGGGCCGGGGGCCCTTGCCGCCGCGGACCACCCGGATCTCTTCTCCGGCATAGACCTGAGGAGCCTCGGGAGCCTTATCCAGCCGGACCTTTACCGTCTCCTTCAGCATGTCTACGTCGGTGATGTTGCCTACACCGTCGGGGGTTTCCACAAAGGAATCCTTTTTGGGGAGTCGCTTGAGGGCGTCCTCATAGGCCTCCTGCTCATATTTCAAGCAGCACATGAGCCGTCCGCAGGCGCCTGAGATCTTGGCCGGATTCAGGGATAAACCCTGGGTTTTTGCCATCTTGATGGATACGGGGTGGAACTGCTCCAGAAAGGCGTTGCAGCAATAGGGCCTGCCACAAATGCCCAGCCCGCCCAGGAGCTTGGATTCATCCCGGACGCCGATCTGCCGCAGTTCGATACGGCTATGAAGGGTGGCGGCCAGGTCCTTCACCAGGGCCCGGAAATCCACCCGCCCCTCGCTGGTGAAAAAGAAGAGAAGCTTATTTCCATCGAAGGAACACTCGCATCGAACAAGACCCATATCCAGCTTGTGTTCCTGGATCTTCTCCTGGCAGACAGCCATGGCTTCCTTTTCCCGCTCCCGGTTGCGCTGGAGGTTGGCGAGGTCCTTCTCGGTAGCCAGGCGCAAGAGGGGACGCAGAGGCTGGACCACCTGGTCGTCCTCCACCATGGTGTTGCCCCGGCAGCACAGGCCGAATTCGGGGCCCTTGGCCGTTTCGATGATGACCTGGTCGCCGGGCCGGACGTCGGCGCCCCTTGGGTCAAAATAATATTCTTTTCCGCCGTTTTTAAAACGGACCGCAATGATCTCCGTCATAGCTTCCTCCCATTTATCCTGCGTTGATACCCGCCATCAGTCCACCGCAAAGCTGGCCCACGTTGGCATTGAAGGCGGCGTCTTTTCTCAGCTTTTCCACAAGCCCCGCCATGGAAAGAAGCCGTTTGGCGCTAAGAGCCGCAGCGGCCTGAACGGCGGGAAGTTCCTGGGGGGAGGCGGTCATGATGGAGGCGCCCCGCTGTAAGGCAAGGGCGTCCCGCAAAAGGGCAAGAGACCGCTCCAGGAGCTTTTCCACCTGGTCCCGGGTCCATTTTTCCAGAGATACGCACCATACGGCGGTATCCAACCGGCTTTTTCCTGCCAAAAGTTCCAGAAGGCGGCGGGCCTCCTCCTGAGAAGGGCCGGGATCCTCCTGCCCCTCCAGTTCGGCCACGGCTTGTCCCAAAAGACCGCCGCACCGCCGGGCGGCGGCATGGCGCGCTTCCCGGGGAAGCTGGGGGAACCGGCGGGCCAGTTCATATTCCGCCTCTGCCGGGGAGACGGGGACCAGAGACAGGGCCTCACACCGGGACCGAATGGTGGTGAGAAGACTGCCGGGGTTTTCGGTAAGCAAAAGGAAGGCGGCATAGGCCGGACCCTCCTCCAGCAGCTTCAAAAGGGCGTTTTGGGCCGGGGGGTTCATATTTTGGGCGTTGTGAAAAATATAGACTTTTCTTTTCCCCTCATTGGGGCGGACATAGGCGTCGGACCGGGCTTGGCGGGCTTGTCCCACCGTAATATCCTTCCCATCCTCACCCACCTGGATCACGTCAGGGTGAATGCCGCCAAAGACCTTTTTGCAGCCGGGGCAGTCTCCACAGGGCTTTTCCGTGGAGTTGATACACACCATGGCGGCGGAGAGGAGCCGAGCCAGAGTCCGCTTCCCGGAGCCCGAAGGGCCGCTGATAAGATAGGCATGGCTCAGGCCGCGGCCCTTTTCCTGGGCGGAGAGTTGTTCCTTCAGGGGAGCGTTGCCCGCTAAAGTGTCAAGGCGCATGGCTCACACCCGCTCAAACTGCTCGATGTCCACCACAAAGATGGTGGCGCCTCCTACCGTGACCTCCACCGGCATGGCGGGGTAATAGCCGTACCCTACCTCCGCGGTGGTGGGGATCATCTGCTTCCGGGCGTGGGAGAACTCCTTGATCACGTCGATGACCGACTGGACCTTTTCCTCGTCTACTCCTACCAGAACGGTGACGTTCCCCGCCATAAGAAAGCCGCCGGTGGTGGCAAGGCGGGTGGAGGAGAACCCCTTTTTGGTAAGATTGGTGGTGACGGCCTTGGCGTCGTCCCGGTTGATGATGGCAAGGACCAGTTTCATAGGTATCCCTCCTGGCAACACATATACACTACTTTATTATATCGCAAAAAGGAGAAATAGGCTACAACTTTTTTTGGGAATAAAAAGAGACGGGAGAGGTTCCTCCCGTCTCTTTTGACTGCGTGTGTCAGGGCAGATAGTTCCAGGGGCTCACCGTAGTGCCGTTTACCTTCACCTGGAAGTGGCAATGATTGCCGGTAGAGCGGCCGGTAGAACCTACCCGTGCAATGGTCTGCCCCTGGAAGACCCGTTCTCCGGCCCGGACGTTCAGGCTGGAGCAGTGGGCGTAAATGGTCTGGTATCCGTTCTCGTGGTCGATGACCACATAATTGCCGTAGCTCCAGTAGCCGCCGGTACCGGTGCCGGCAAAGACCACCTTGCCGCCGTCGGCAGCGGCAATGGGAGCGCCGTAGGATCCGGCGATGTCAATGCCGGAGTGGAAGCTGTAGGAGCCAAAGATATACCGGGAGCCATATCCGGAGGTGACCCGACCCCGGATGGGCCAGATAAACTTGCCCGAGGCCATGGTCTTGGGCCGGGGCTTGGTGCCCACGGCCACCACCTGGGTGACGGGTTCCTTGTGGACGTCGGTGGAGTTAATGACCCGGTCCTGCTCGGTGCCGTTAATGTAGGTCACGTCGGCGTTGTAGGTGGCCCAGCCCTCTACACCGGCGGTACGGACCTTGGTGTAGCCCTCGTAGACGGTATCGTCAAGGACCTCCTCCACGTCAAAGGCGACGGGCCCTTCGTAAGTCACGTTTTCCGTGGTCTCCACCGAGAGGAAGGGGACGGCCTGGCTCATAGTGATGGTCTGATCCACCCAAAGCTCGTTGATGTCGATGCCGGGGTTCAGTTCCTGAAGCTCGGTGACAGACATGCCGTGGCTGTTGGCGATGGCGGAGAAGGTATCTCCCGCCTTTACATGGTAATCCACCTGCTCCAGCGTGTTGGAGGTGAGGACCGCTTCCATCTCGGCGATGGGGCGGAGGGCGGTGGTGGGGGTATACTCCCGTGTGACGGTAAGGTCCTGGACAAACCGGGAGGAGACGGTGTTCTCGTTGATATAGGGAGCCTTGATGGACTCCAGCATGGCGTTGAGTTGGGCGGCGTCATCGGCGGCGCCGATCATCTGGCCATCCACGGTGAGCACCGAGGTCTTCATCACCTCGCCGATCTGGTCGAAGAGGTAGGTCTCCACCCGGGAGACGGGGATCTGGTCCTCCTTGAGGGCCAGAGTGTAGTCGTAGGCCATGTCATGGACCAAAGTGTACTCGTAGCCCAGAATGTCGGAGGCCCGCTCCTCCACCCGGGTGATGGCTTTCTCCACGGCCTGGCGGCTTCCCACAAGGCCCAGCTCCACGCCGTCCACCGAGACCTGGTAGGCCGGGGCGTAGAGGCTGCCCAGCACCACGGCGGCGGAGGCGGAAAGGGCCAGGGTAAGGAAAATGGCGGGACCTGCCTTGGTGCGCCGCTCCAAAAAGTTGGGGAAGGATCCCAGCCGGAGCCGGTCCCAGGAGGGGAGCCGGAGCCGGGGGATCTCTTTGACAATATCAGGGGCCGGGGTGTGGACCGACCGGCCGGGCGAAGGCAAAAGTTCGTCCAAAAAGCTCCCTCCCTTCCAAAGGATCCTTGACGGTAAAAACGGAACAGGTCCGGGATATTACGAGAAAGAAACAAAAGATTACAAATGGTTACAAAAGTGATAATACACGCTTTTTGCCCAGTCGTCAAGTGTTTTCGGGTTTTTCGGCAATTTTTTCTCCGCCATGGAAGAAAAAGGACCATATATTGTGGTGGGAAAATGGGTACAGCCCCAAGGGGAAGGGAGAAAAAAGCGCCGGGAGGCGCCGCAGAAACAGCGGCGCCTCCCGGTAAGGGGGCTTTTTGATCGCGTCAATACCGTCGAAGGACGGCAACCACCCGGCCCAGCAAGGCGGCGCCCTCTCCGTCGATGGGGTCATAGTCGGGGTTTTCCGGCATAAGCCAGAGATGGCCCTTTTCCCGGTGGAGGGTCTTGACCGTGGCCTCGTCCTCAAAGAGGGCCACCACAATATCTCCCTCCCGGAAGGTCTCCTGCCGGTGGACTATCACCAGGTCATCGGGGAGGATGCCCGCGTAGAGCATGGATTCCCCCCGGACCCGGAGAGCGAAGTGCTCCCCGGAAAGGCCCCCGGTGTCAAAGGTCAGGTATTCCTCAATGCACTCCTCCGCCAGGATGGGGGAGCCTGCCGCCACGCTGCCCAGAACGGGGACCTGGTTTTCCCGGCTGTCCAATTCCTCCGCCACCGCTTCACGGGGAAGGGTAATGGCCCGGGTCTTGCCGTCGGCCTTTAGAATGTAGCCTTCCGCCTCCAGCTTTTTCATGTGAAAATGAACGGTGGAGGGGGATTTCAGACCTACGGCCTCCCCGATCTCCCGCACCGAGGGAGGGTAGCCGTGGTCCCTGGTATATTGAAGAATGAATTGATAGATCTCCGCCTGTTTGGAAGATAACGGCGCGGCCATGGCGATCCCTCCCAGCGTTTCTTGTATCCATCATATCATAGGGACTTCCGTTTGTCAAACATCTGTTCTAAAATGTTTACAATTTTTTCATTGATTTTCCCAAAGGGAAAGCGTATACTGCAATATCGTCAGCATACGAACGATAAGCATACAAACGGTTTGGGAGGGAAAATGGACGATGTATGAAAAGCATGAGCCCAGCGCCCTGTTTCACGGCCTTCACCACGCCCACAAGCGGCGGGTAACGGAGGAGCAGGCCAGCCGGGGATTGGGGGAACTGGGCGCGCCTATGCTGCTTTTGAGCCTGTTTTACGCCGAGGCGGCGGGGGAACAATGGTCCCAGCGGGATGTGGCCCGGACGATGAGGATCTCTCCGGCCACAGTGGCGGTGTCCCTAAAGACTCTGGAGCGGGACGGCTACGTAAAGCGCTCCGCCGACCAGCGGGACCAGCGGCGTAATCGGGTGGAGCTTACCGACAAGGGCCGGAGGGCGGTAGAGCTGTGTGGGGAGAGCTTTCGGGCGGTGGATGAGCGAATGCTGTCCGGCTTTTCTCCGGAAGAGAAGGAACAACTGACCGGATTTTTTACCCGGATGATCGACAATTTAGGCGGGGTGGAGCCGCCCCCCTTCTGTCCGCCGGAAAAGGAGTGTGACGGCCAATGATGAAGAAGCTGACGCCCTACATCGGGGAATATAAAAAGTGGGTGATCCTGTCCCCCATCTTTATGATCCTGGAGGTCCTGTGTGAGATCGTGATGCCCCGGCTTATGGCCTCCATCGTGGATGTGGGCATTGCCAATGGGGATATGGCCCACATTATTAAAATGGGCCTTGCCATGCTGGCCCTGGCGGCGCTGGGCATGTTTTTCGGGATCTGGGGCGCAAAGGCGGGGACGGCAGCGGGGCAGGGCTTTGGAGCCAACCTCCGCAACGCTATGTTTCAAAAGATCCAGGACTTTTCCTTTGCGGATATCGACCGGTTTTCCTCCGCGTCTCTTATCACCCGGACCACCAATGATGTGAACGTGATGCAGATGACATTGACCATGGCGGTGCGGATGGTGGTGAGGGCCCCCACCATGCTCATTGCCGCCCTCTTCATGGCCGTTTCCATCAACGCCCAGCTTGCCATGGTACTGTTTGTCACCATTCCCATTCTCCTGCTGGCGGTGGGGATCATTATGAAGGTGTGTAACGCCCTCTTTGAGGCGCTTCAGCAAAAGATCGACAGCCTGAATAACGCGGTGCAGGAAAACCTGATCGCGGTCCGGGTGGTGAAGGCATTTGTCCGCTCGGGCTATGAAAAGACCAAATTTAAAAAGGCAAACGAGGATCTGTGCGAGGCGGGGGTCACGGTGGCTATGCGGATCGTGGCCATTATGCCTGTCATGACCCTGTGCCTTAACGGGGCCACCCTGGCGGTCCTCTACCTGGGCGGAAGTCAGGTCATGGCGGGGGATATGCTTTACGGCGATCTCTCTTCCTTTATTAACTACATCGGGCAGATCCTGATGAGCGTTATGATGGTGGGGATGAGCCTTCTTCAGGTCTCCCGCTCGGTGGCCTGCGCCCGGCGGCTGGTGGAGGTGCTGGACACGGAGCCGGATATCCAGGATAAGGCGGGGAGCGGGGACCTGCCCGCCCCCAGGGGGCAGGTGGAGTTCCGGGACGTGTCCTTTAAGTATCAGGCCTCGGGGACGGGGGACGACGTGTTGGAGCATATCAGCTTCACGGTCCGGCCCGGCCAGTTCGCGGCCATCGTAGGGGGGACGGGGACGGGAAAGTCCTCCCTTGTGAACCTGATCCCCCGGTTTTATGACGTGACCGGAGGGCAGGTGCTGGTGGATGGAATGGACGTGCGGGACTATCCCATAGAGGAACTGAGAAGCCGCATTGGCATGGTGCTGCAAAATAACGTTCTCTTTTCCGGGACCATCCGGGAAAACCTTCTTTGGGGCCGGCCCGACGCCACGGAGGAGGAGATGATCCAAGCGGCCAGGGACGCCCAGGCCTATGACTTTGTTATGGGGCTTCCCGACGGCTTTGATACGGTGCTGGATCAGGGGGGCACCAACGTTTCCGGCGGGCAAAAGCAGCGGCTGTGCATTGCCAGGGCCATGCTGAGAAAGCCCGCCATCCTCATTCTGGACGACTCCACCTCGGCGGTAGACAGCGCTACCGAGGCGGCGATCCGGGAGTCCTTTGCCAAAAACCTGAAGGACACCACCGTCATCATTATCGCCCAGCGGATCTCCTCGGTGCGCTACGCCGACAAGATCCTGGTGCTGGACGACGGCGTCATTGCCGGGGAAGGGACCCACGAAGAGTTGATGGCGGACAACGGGATCTACCAGGAGATCTACAACTCTCAGCAGGAAGGAGTGGGGGAATAATGCCGGGACCACACGGAAATAAGAGCTTTGCCAAGCCGAAGGACGCCAAAAAAACGGCTCTTCGGGTGTTGGGATATCTGTCCAAAAGGAAACTGCCCATGGCGGCGGTATTTGCCTGCCTTCTCCTTTCGGTAGGGGCCAACATCGGCGGATCCTACTATATGCGGCCCCTTATCAACGATCTGGTGGGGGGAGTGTTTCATGCTCCGGGAGATCTGCTGCTGGCGTTGGTCCCCCTGCTGGGGATCTATCTGGTGGGGATCCTGGCCTCCTACGCCCAATCCGCCATTATGGCGGTGCTGGCACAGAAGGGGGCCATGCGGCTTCGGAAGGATCTGTTTGACGCCCTTCAGGCCCTGCCCATCTCCTACTATGACCGCCATACCCACGGGGAACTGATGAGTCGGTTTACCAACGACGCGGACAACGTGCAGATGGCTTTGGAGCAGAGCGTGGTGTCCATGGTCTCTTCCGCCCTCATGTTTGTGGGGGTGGTAGCGGTGATGATCTTTATCAGTCCCCTGTTGTTCTTTATTACTCTTCTGGTGCTGGGAGCCACCTTCGCCGTCATCCGGTTCATGGGCTCCCGCTCCCAGAAATACCACCGGGAGCAGCAGGCAGCCCTGGGCCGGGTCAACGGCAATATCCAGGAGATGATCGAGGGGCTGAAGGTAGTAAAGGCCTTTACCCATGAGGAGAAGGCCAAGGAGGAATTTGCCCGGCTCAACGAGGAACTGCGCGCCGCTTCGGAAAACGCCCGGTTTTATGCCATGGCCGTGATGCCCATTGCCGGGAACCTGAACCATGTGGGCTATGCCGTCACCGCCATGGTGGGTGGGCTTTTGGCTATCTTTGGCGGCTTTGACCTGGGGGGCTTTACCACCTATCTGAACTATTCCCGGCAGGTAAGCCAGCCTTTGAACCAGATCTCCCAGCAGATCACCACCATTCTCTCCGCCCTGGCGGGGGCGGAGCGGATCTTTGAGGTGATGGACGCCCAGCCTGAGGTGGATAAAGGAAGGGTGACCCTGGCGGCGGTGCGCCTGGGGGAGGACGGGACCATGACCCTGGCTCCCCAGGGGGAGCGGACGGGGACCTGGGCCTGGAAGGTGCCCCACAATGACCGGATGAAGCTGGTAGCCTGCGTAAAGGACGAAGACGACAGGTTGGTAGAGTGCGGCGAGGACACCCCCGGCCACCTGTGGGCCTGGAGGTACCCCCAGGGGGACCCGGCGGCGGGACTTCACCGGATCCGGGGGGCGGTGACGCGGGGAGAGGGCTATGACCTGACGGAACTGACCGGAGCGGTCCGGTTTGAGAACGTGGACTTTTCCTATGTTCCCGGCAAGCAGATCCTCCACGACGTCAGCGTATACGCCAACCCCGGCCAAAAGATCGCCTTTGTGGGGTCCACCGGAGCGGGAAAGACAACCATCACCAATCTCATCAACCGCTTTTATGAAATTGAGGATGGGGTCATTACCTACTGCGGCATCGACGTAAAGGAGATCAGGAAGGACGACCTGCGCCGGTCGTTGGGAGCGGTCTTACAGGATACCCATCTCTTTACCGGGACGGTGATGGAAAATATCCGCTATGGGCGGCTGGACGCCACTGACGAGGAATGTATTGCCGCCGCTAAAACGGCGGGGGCCCACTCCTTTATCCGTCGGCTCCCCGACGGGTATCAGACTCAGGTCGCGGGGGACGGGGCCAACCTCTCCCAGGGCCAGAGGCAGCTGCTAGCTATCGCCCGGGCTGCCGTGGCTGATCCCCCGGTGATGATCCTGGACGAGGCCACCTCCTCCATCGACACCCGGACGGAGGCCCAGATCCAGAAGGGGATGGACGCTTTGATGGAAAACCGGACGGTGTTCGTCATCGCCCATCGGCTCTCCACCGTGCGAAATGCCGACTGTATCGTGGTCATCGAGCATGGCGAGATCGAAGAAAAGGGGAGCCATCAGGAGCTTCTGGAGCAGAAGGGCCGCTATTACCGGCTTTATACAGGACAGTTCCAGCTGGAGTAGGGGCGCACATTATGCGCCCGCCGGGACATTGTATTCCTTCCTGTAGGGGCGGATAATATCCGCCCGCTGCCCATCTCTTTCCACTGGTACCGTTCTGGGGGACCATTCTTTGACGGCAAAAGCAAAGTCAATGGTCGCTTAGCCATATAAAGCCAAGTATTTTCTGACAGCGAGATATCCAAATTACTACGAATTTACTACGAATGAATAAAACTTAGTAAGAAGAAATTTCGAAGGATGTAAACATGTTGCCCTCAGAAACGATCCACGGAAAGCTTCCGAGGGCAACTACATGTATGATACCAGCAAGTATCGCTGTTTGGGGCCGAGCGGCCCCCTGTCAGGCTGCCGCTCGTCCGGACAACAGGGCCCACACCATATCCGGCTCTTCCGCTCCTGTCATGCGCCTTCCGCTCCATGGGGTTTTGCATAAATTCCCCCCGCAACTATGCAGCCGGCATATTGTTTTCCAAAAGGGGTTCCGATATAATCAAAAAAAGAACGTGTCTTTTCCCTCTCCCTGCGGAGAGCAACTTTGAAAGTAAGGAGCAAAGCATATGAAAAAGAAAATCACATCCCTTC
>CANOHR010000015.1 GCA_947565875.1 uncultured Pseudoflavonifractor sp. | reverse complement strand
TCTCATTGGCTTTGCATTTGTCCGAATTGACGGGGAGGATGGACTGTATATAAAGCCGGGCCTCAGGTTGACAGGCCTGAATGGCGTCGATGACCTGGGCGTAGGTTTCGGAAAAGCCCTCAGGATCATAGTACCCCAACTCATTGACCCCCAGGGATATGTAGATCTTCCCGTAGGTGTCGGCGGCCAGGGCGTCCAGGATAGAGAGCTTTTCCCCGCCGGAGCGGATCACCTTTTTCTCCTTCACCACGTCGTAGACTGTAAGCCCCGTATAGTCTAAAAAAACGGCGCCGGAGGGGATGCCGCTGAAGAGTTTAAGCCCATCGGTCCGGGAGTCTCCGATAAATACCGCGTCAGAAAACCACTCCTCAGGATCTGCCGCCTCCCCCTCTGGGACGGGGAGAGACCAGTCGGGCTCGGGGGTGGGGGTGGGTTCTGGCGTAGGCGTTGAGAGAGGAACGGGAGAGGACGGGGAGAGTGGTTGAAGAGAGGGAGTGGGAGCCGCAGCTTCAGCGGATGGACCGGAGAGGTCCGGACGAGAGAGAAAAAATACCAGCACCGCGCACAGGCAGCCCATCAAGGCTGCCATAAGCCAGCGGGGTGGGGCAAAACGGGATGACATGGGGGATCAACTCCTGTGTATTATAGGGAAATGCTGATATAGCGTTCTGCGCCCAAAAGCTGCCCCAGTTGGGGCAGGCTTTCCACTTCATAGGTGGGCTTTACTGCCCCGGCCTTGGCACCGGGACGGTGGAGCCAGACGCTGTCCAGCCGGGACTGAAAGGCTCCTTTGATGTCGCTGGAAAGGCTGTCGCCGATGACCAGGACCTTGCCCCTCTGACTGCCGACCCCAAGGGAGGAGAGGACCGCGTCAAAATAGGCCTTCTCCGGCTTTCGGCAGCCCATTTCCCCAGAAATGAAGACCCGGTCCTCAAAATAGCGGGCCAAGGGGGAAGCCTTCAGCCGTTTTCGTTGAACATGGGAGATCCCGTTGGTGGTAAGGGAAAGTATGTAGCGGCTGGAAATGCGGCGGCAGAGTTGTTCCGCCCCCGGCATGAGAGTGGGGCAGTCAGCCAGGGAGTCCAGAAAAAAGGCGCTCCACTGCCGGGGATCTCCGGGCCCACCGGAAAATTCGGAGGTTTCAAAAAGAAGCTGAAACCGTTTGGGCCCCAATGCCTCCTGGGTGATCCGGCCCCGGTCATATTCCAGCCATAGAGCGGAATTGATCTCCCGGTACCGGGCCTTAAGCGGAGGGGTGGGGGACAGGCCGAAGCGGATAAGGGTCCGGGTCAGGGCGTATTCCTCGGCGGCGTCAAAGTCAAATAGGGTGTTGTCGGCGTCCAGCAGGAGCCAGCGGTATTCTGTCACGGGCGCTTCTCCTTTCGGGGGATAAGATCCTGGCGGCGGAAGGTGGTCCACATCCGCAGGGCAGAGGAGACCAGGAGGACGCCTACGGCAATGGCTCCCGCCAGGCCCAGGGTGTGGAGGAAGGAGGCGAGAAAGGCGTCGACCTCTCCGTTAATGGCATGTTCCATGGTATAATAGATCCCCCCGCCGGGGACCAGGGGAAAGATGGCCACCAGCAGGTAGCCCGTCACCGGACATTTGCGGATCCGGGCCATCACTTCCGCATAGGCGGAAATGACAAGGGCGGCGGCAAAGGTCTGGGCAATGTCGTCCTGAAATATAGAAGCGGTAAGAAGGTAAACCGACCAGCCCAAGGCGCCCCCAAAGGCGCAGATCAGGATACCGCCGCCCCGGATATTGTAGATAATGGAAAAGCAAAAGCAGGAGAGAAAGGCGCAGAGGATGGGCAAAAAAATATCCATACTCACACCCCCCAGAATAACCGGGCCAGCGTCAGCGCGCAGCCGGCGCCCAAGGCTACCGCCACCCCGGTAAGAAGGGCCTCGGCGATCTTGCTGAGGCCCGCTACCATGTCTCCCGCCATCACGTCCCGGATGGCGTTGGTAAAAATAATGCCGGGGACCAGGGCCATGAAAGCTCCTATGGTAATGATCTGGGGATGTTCGCCCAGGCCCAGAAAGGTGAGGGCCAGGGCAAGAAAGGCGCTGAGGGCGGAGCCCAGCATGGATTTAAAAAAAAGGTTGGCGTGAAGAGCCGTCATAGCGTGGAGAGCTGATCCCACGAAGAAGCCGCAGATTCCACCGCAGAGGGCGTCCCGAAGGGAGCCTCCAAAGAAAAGGGCAAAGGCGGCGGTGCCCACAAAATAAGCCGCCAACAGGGCGGGGAGGGAATAGCTCCTTTGGGTCCGGCGGATCTCCTCCAGGGCGGCTTTGGCTTCCTTCAGCGGGGGGACCTCCCGGCAAAGACGGCGGCCCAGATCGTAATAACGCTCCAGTAGGTCCACGTCGGTACCGTGGGAGGGCATCCGCCGCACCTGGGTCAGGACCTCCCCCTGGGGGGTAGCAAAGCTGACGATAATGCAGTTGGGAATGACAAAGGGATCGGCCTGGGCTACGCCATAGGCGTGGAGAAGCCGCCCAATGGCTTCCTCCACCCGGTAGATCTCGGCGCCGCTCTCCAAAAGGCCGTAGCCCAGGTCGGAGGCCACCGCCAAAAGCTCGTTATGGTCCATGACGGCATTCCTCCTTTAAAACATTGTCGGCGTAAAACAGTTTACCCCATTTCCTCTTTTCCTGCAAGGGGAAGAGAGAGGAAATGGGGAAGTTTTTGCTGGAAAAAGGGGCAAGCGGGACTTAAGGCTGGGAGGAGTGAACGCCACCCAGTTGGGAGCGTTCCTTGCAAAGCTCGCCGTATAACTCCCTCAGGGTCCACTGGGCGTTGGTGGGGGTGAGGACGGCCTTCAGGCAGGATACCCGGAGCTTACGCAGGGAGGCTAGAGCCCGGTCCAGTTGCCGGGGCGAAAGATGACAGAAGATCAGCAAAGGCTCAGGGAGAGCTTCCCCTTCGAGGCAAGGCTCCGCCGAATGAAAAGCCTGGGATAGGGAGAGAAGAGCCCGGTCCAGATCGCCGGACTCCAGACGCCGGAACTTGACGCTTTGAACGGCGCAAAGCTGAAACAGCTTGGGGGTATAGGCCTGGGGCGTGGGGGAATAAAACAAGATAACGGGCGTCGGCATAAAAAGCCCCCTTCTTTCGTGATAAGGATATCCTAGCACGAAAGAAGGGGGGTGTCCAGCGAAAAAAGGGTCATTTTTTCTTGCCGTTTTCGTTGTAGAAGAGAAGCCAGCTTCGGAAGGACATGGTTCCGATGACCACCAGGAGAAAAAGGAGAAGGATCCACCCCTCCCAGGAGGAAAAGAGGTCTTCCAACTGTCCCTGACGGGTCAAAAGGAGAAATGAGAACAGGAGAACAGGCAGCCAGAGGAAGTGAAGCAGGCGCTGAATACGGCGGCGGAGAGGGGGGACGCCATCCGGTTCAAACTCCTCCGGGTGCAGGACCTGACAGGCGATGGAGGCCACCGGACATCCTCGGACGGCGGTGTAGTTTCGGGTGGCGGTATATGCAATGCCGTCAATGGTAAATTCCGGGTACATGCCTTCCTTTGTGATGGTCAGGTCCAGACCGTTATCCTGGGCGTATTGAAAAAGAGCCTCAGAAAATTCCCGGGGAGTCGTTACCGCCCCATCGGGAAGGAAGGTAAACCGTTTTTCATGCTCCGCCAAGGTTACCCGGCGATAGTCGCTCAACCAGTCCTGGAAAAAGCCGTCCTGTTGCCGGGGTTCGTCCATTCGCTCCAAAAGGTGGTCCGCATCCAAAGCTTCCAGACTGGAAAGGGAGGAGAGTTCTCCGCAGAAGCGGATCGCCTGGGCCAGATGCTGGGACTGTTCCTCCAAACGCTTTTGCTGCTGTGCGGCGGCTTCCGGCAGCGGGAGGACCCCGGTAAATACGGCCCTTATTTGCTCCAGGGGCATATCCAGCATACGCAGGGCGCGGATCAGCTTCAAAGTGCGGACGTCCGCCTCGCTGTATTCCCGGTAGTCGTTTTCCGGGTTGCGGACGGGGTGAAGAAGGCCCTGTTTCTCATAAAAGCGGATGTTGTCGGAAGATACGCCGGAGAGTTGCTGGGCTTGTTTGATATTCATAGGCTCAACTCCTTTCAGCCTAAGAATAAACCATGGAGTTACTCCAGAGTCAAGAGAAAATGCTGTTTTGTCAGAAAAAGGATGGTCTCCACATGGCTTGTCCGGGGAAAAAGGTCTACGGCGACGGCTTTTTCGGGGAAATAGCCCACCTCGGCAAAGCGTTTTGCGTCCCGGGCCAGGGTGGCGGGGTCGCAGGAGATATAGACGACCCGTTCCGGGGCCATGGCGGCGATGGAGCCAATGACCTCCGGGGCCAGACCCTTTCGGGGAGGGTCCAGCGTAATGACCTGGGGCCGAACGCCCTCCGAGGCGAAGCGGGCGGCGGCCTGGGCGGCGTCGCCGCAGAAGAACTCCACATTTGTAAGGCCGTTGCGGTGGGCATTCTCCTTGGCGTCCCGGATGGCCTCGGGGACAATTTCCACCCCGATGGCCCGCTTGACCCGCTGGGCGAGGCACAGGGTGATGGTCCCGGCGCCGCAGTAGAGGTCTACCGCCGTCTCTTCCCCTGTCAGACCGGCAAAGTCCAGGGCCAGGCCGTAGAGGATCTCCGCCTGGGGGGCGTTGACCTGGTAGAAGGAGGGAACGGACAGCTTGAAGGAGAGTCCCCGCAGAGAGTCCATCAGATAGTCCTGGCCCCAGAGGGTGCGGTAGCTATCCCCCAGGATCACATTGGTTTTCTTTTCGTTGACGCCCAAAACGAGCCCTACCAAACCGGGCTCGGCGGCGCGAAGGAACTGGGCCAGCTCGACCTCGTGGGGAAGGGACTTTCCATTGACCAGCAGGCAGCAAAGGCTTTCCCCGGCCCGGTCAACACGGACATAGAGATGGCGAAGAAGCCCTTTTCCGGTCCGCTCGTCATAGGCGGGGACGTGAAAATCCTCCATATATGTTTTCAGGGCTTCCCGGAGCCGGGCGCAGGCCTCCGGCTGAAGAAGACAGTCCTCTACGTCGGTGACGGTATGGGTCCGGGCTGCATAAAAGCCGATGGCGGAGCCGGAGATGGGAAATTGGGCCTTGTTCCGATAACGCTGGGTATTTTCGGAGCCATATATAACAGAAACGGGGAGCTTGCAGCCTCCGATCCGGGCAAGGCAGTCCTGGACCTTCTGCCGCTTAAACTCCAATTCCTCCTGATAACTCATATGGCGTAGGGAGCAGCCGCCGCAGAAGGTATAGTAGGGACAGTCCGGCTCCCGGCGGGTGGGGGAGGGGGACTCCACCTTTACCACATGGCCCCAGGCGCAGGTCTTTCCGACCTTGTCCAGTTGGACAAGGCAGACCTCCCCCTTCAGGGCCCCGCTGACAAAACAGGTCATGCCGTCGGGAAGCCGGGCCACTCCCTCGCCGTCAGAGCCGTAGCCCTGGATGGAGAGGGAAAGAGGCGGGGGGAGAGAGGGCGTTTTCTTGGACATGGGAAAACCTCCTTAGATCCCTGTAGGGGCCGCCGCCCACGGCGGCCCGCCGGTACGGGACCGGACAGGCTTTCGCGAGAAAGGGCGGAGGCCGCGGGGAGGGAGCGGGTCTTGTCTGCTGTCAGTTTACCACGGAAAGGAGCGCGGGTAAAGGAAATTCCTCTTGCGGGCCTCCGGCGGGACAAGCTATAATGGAGAAAAGAGAAGGGGAGGCATACATATGAAATACGATTTTACATCCATCATCGACCGCCGGGGGATGGACGCTCTGGCCCTGGACAACATTGGAAAGGTCCACTGGGGCAATGAACCGGAGGCCCCCAAGGAGGGTTTTGATCCCATCCCCATGTGGGTGGCAGACATGAATTTTGCAACCTGCCCCGCCGTGACGGAGGCCATTGTCCGCCGGGCCGGGCATCCCCTTTTCGGATATTTTATGCCCCGGGAGGAATATTATGGGGCCATTATGGACTGGCAAAGCAGAAGAAACGGCCATAAGGGCCTTATGCGGGAGCATATCGGCTATGAAAATGGGGTCCACGGCCTGGTGACCAGCGCGGTGGAGACCCTCTCCGCGCCCGGAGACTGTATTTTGCTCCACAGCCCTACCTATGTGGGCTTTGCCTCCGACGTGGAGGGCTTGGGGCGACAGTCGGTATACAGCCCTCTGAAGCGGGACGAGGGGGGCGTATGGCGGATGGATTACGCTGATATGGACGCCAAATTGAAGGAACACCACATCCATCTGGCAATTTTCTGTTCCCCCCACAACCCCACGGGCCGGGTGTGGGAACGGTGGGAACTGGAGAAGGCCATGGAGGTCTATGCCGCCAACGACTGCTATGTGATCTCCGATGAGATCTGGGCGGACCTTATCTATTCCGGACACCGGCACGTTCCTACTCAGATGGTGAGCCACTGGGCCAGGGAGCATACCATGGCGGCCTACGCTCCTTCCAAGACCTTTAACCTGGCGGGACTTGTGGGTGCTTACCACATTATATATAACAAATACCTCCGGGACCGGGTGACGGCCAGAGGGGAGGCTACCCACTATAATGAGATGAATGTACTGTCCATGCACGCCCTGCTGGGGGCCTATACCCCGGCGGGGGAGGAGTGGACGGGGGAACTTCTCCAGGTGTTGGAGGGGAACGCCCGGTACGCGGTGGAACATATCCGGGAAAACTATCCGGGGGTGGAGGTTTCCATGCCCCAGGGAACCTACATGATCTTTTTGGATTGTACCGCCTGGTGCGAAAGCCGGGGGAAAAGCCTGGATGAACTGCTAAAGGCAGGCTGGAACGTGGGGGTGGCCTGGCAGGATGGCCGGGGGTTCCAGGGCCCCTGCCATATCCGTATGAATCTGGCCTCCCCCAAAAGCCGGATCCAGGAGGCCTTTGAGCGGTTGGACCGTTACGTTTTTCAGGTGAAATAACAGTAAGGGGGACGGTCTTGAAGGCCGTCCCCCTTACTGTTTACAAATTCTTCTTTTTTCTCAGGGCAAAGTGTGGTATACTATATTTTGTTGTATTGCGAGTATCACCGCACAGAGGAAAGGTGAATCAGATATGGGATTTTTTAAAAAGCTGTTCGGCACCACCTCGGAGAAGGAAGTCCGGGCGCTGGAGCCTATTGTAAAGAAGATCGAGGCGCTGGAGGAGCCCTACAAGGCCCTTACCGACCAGCAGCTTCAGGCCAAGACCCCGGAATTTAAAGAGCGGCTGAAAAACGGGGAGACTCTGGACGATATTCTGCCCGAGGCCTTTGCCGTCTGCCGGGAAGCCTCCTGGCGGGTGCTGGGCCTGCGGCCTTACCGGGTGCAGCTCATTGGCGGTATCATCCTCCATCAGGGGCGGATCGCTGAGATGCGCACCGGTGAAGGAAAGACCCTGGTGGCTACCCTTCCCGCTTACCTCAACGCCCTGACCGGGGAGGGGGTCCACATCGTCACGGTGAATGACTACCTGGCCAAGCGTGACTCGGAATGGATGGGAAAGCTCTACCGATTCCTGGGCCTTACGGTGGGCCTTGTGATCCATGATGTGGAGCCCAGGGACCGGAAGGGCTCCTATGCCGCCGATATCACTTACGGCACAAACAATGAGTTTGGCTTTGATTATCTTCGGGACAATATGGCCATATACGCCCAGGAACTGGTCCAGCGGGGCCACGCCTTTGCCATTGTGGACGAGGTGGACTCCATTTTGATCGACGAGGCCCGGACCCCCCTCATTATTTCGGGCCAGGGGGACCAGTCCACCCAGCTCTACCAGATCGTGGACCACTTTGCCGCGGGACTCAAATGTCAGCGCTATGCCAAGACCGATTCCAAGGAGGAAGAGGATCCCGACATTGACGCGGACTATATCGTGGATGAAAAAGCCAAGACAGTGACCCTGACGGCCAAGGGCGTTGCAAAGGCGGAGCAGGCTTTTAACATTGAAAATCTCTCCGACCCGGAGAATTCTACCCTCTCCCACCATATTAACCAGGCCATCCGGGCCAGGGGTTTGATGAAGCGGGACATCGACTACGTGGTGAAGGATAACCAGATCATCATCGTAGACGAATTTACCGGACGGCTCATGTTTGGCCGCCGGTATTCCGAGGGCCTCCACCAGGCTATTGAAGCCAAGGAGGGGGTGGACGTCCAGCGGGAGAGCAAGACCCTGGCCACCATTACCTTCCAGAACTATTTCCGCCTGTACGGAAAGCTCTCCGGTATGACGGGCACCGCCATGACCGAGGAGGATGAGTTCAACGGCACCTACGCCCTGGACGTGGTGGAGATCCCCACCAACCGGCCCATTGCCAGAGAGGACCACGACGATGTGGTCTATAAGACCGAGGCAGGAAAGTTCCGGGCGGTGATCCGCCAGATCCAGGAGTGCCACGCCAAGGGACAGCCGGTGCTGGTGGGTACCATCTCCATCGAGAAGTCGGAGATCCTGTCTGAACTTCTGAAGCGGCAAGGGATCAAGCACAATGTTCTGAACGCCAAGAACCATGAGAAGGAAGCGGAGATCGTGGCTCAGGCGGGCAAATACGGAGCCGTCACTGTAGCCACCAATATGGCCGGCCGTGGTACCGATATCATGCTGGGAGGCAACGCCGAATTCCTGGCAAAGGCGGACCTTCGCAAGCAAGGGATGTCTGACGAGCTGATTGCCGAGGCTACCGGCTTTGCCGATACCGACGACGAGGAGATCATCGCCGCCCGGAAGGCATTCCAGGAGGCTGAGGCCAAATATAAGGAGGAGATCAAGCCGGAGGCGGAAAAGGTCCGTCAGGCGGGGGGGCTTTTTATTGTAGGCACCGAGCGCCACGAGTCCCGCCGGATCGACAACCAGCTCCGGGGCCGTGCCGGCCGTCAGGGCGACCCCGGCGAGACCCGGTTTTTCCTCTCTCTGGAAGATGATATCATGCGGCTGTTTGGCTCCGAACGGGTCATGGGCATGATGGATAAGCTGGGGGTGGACGAGGATACCCCCATTGAGCAGAAGATGCTGACCAACGCCATTGAGAATGCCCAGCGGCAGGTGGAGTCCCGGAACTTCCAGACCCGGAAGAACACCCTGGAGTACGACGACGTGATGAACGTCCAGCGTGAGGTCATCTACAAGCAGCGCCGCCAGGTACTGGACGGAGAGGACATTCAGCAGAGCATCCAGAAAATGCTCCACGCAGGGATCGAAAACGCGGTCCGGGGCCATATTGGAGAGCATGACCATCTAGACGCCGAGGGGTGGCGGGAGGCCACCGAGCATTTTCGGGGGGTATTCCTGGCTCCGGACGATCTTAAGTATACCGACGAGGAACTTTCCCGCTACAGTGCTGAGGAATTGGTAGACCAGCTTACCCAGCGGGCAGAGAGTATCTACGCCGCTAAGGAACGGGATCTGGGCTCTCCTCTCATGCGGGAACTGGAGCGGGTGATGATGCTCCGGGCAGTGGACGAATACTGGATGGACCACATCGACGCCATGACTGAGCTTCGCCAGGGCATTGGGCTTCGGGCCTATGGTCAGAATGACCCCATCGTGGAATATAAGCGGGAAGGCTACGATATGTTTGAGGAGATGGTCTCCGCCATTCAGGAGGAGACCGTGCGCCGGATCTTCCTGGCCCGTGTCCAACCTCAGGGCGAGGTAAAGCGGGAACGGGTGGCTAAGGTCACCGGAACCTCGGGAGGAAACGACGGCACCGTACAGAAACGGCCTGTTGTCCGCAAAGGGATCAAGATCGGCCGGAACGACCCCTGCCCCTGTGGCAGCGGGAAAAAGTGGAAGAAGTGTACCTGCAAAGAGTATCACAGCGAAGAGGATATGTAAAACAAAGCCCTCGCCGCCGGATAGGGCGGTGAGGGCCTCGTTTTTTGAGGAGGACCGGCTATGGAATTGGAGAAACGAGTCATAAAGGGGGTCCCTCTGCGGGTATCGCCCCGGATGGCGGAGGCTGGAGTGGCCCATGGCTTTACCACCCGGCTGGGAGGCGTGTCCGGGGGGATCTATGCCTCTTTGAATTTGGGAATGAACCGGGGAGACGATCCTGCCAAGGTGCGGGAGAATTACCGCCGGGTCTGCGAAGCCTTGGGAGTGGAGATGGGAAAGTTGGTCTTTTCCGGACAGGTCCATCAGGCGGAAGTTAGGAAGGTGACTTTGGCCGACGGGGGGACGGGACTGGAGCGTAAGGTGGACTACGACGCCGACGGCCTTATTACCGATGAGCCGGGGCTCACTCTGGTGGTATTTGGAGCGGACTGCCTTACCATTCTGCTTTGCGATCCGGAACGGAAGGTGGCGGCTGCGGTCCATGCCGGGTGGCGGGGGACCGCACTGGGGATCGCGGCCCGGGCAGTGGAGGCCATGGTCCGGGACTATGGCTGTCGGGAGGAGAACATTCTGGCTGCCATTGGGCCGGGGATCTCCCGGTGCTGCTTTGAGACAGGGCCGGAGGTCCCGGAGGCAATGAAAAAGACGCTGGGAGAGGAAGCCCTTCCCTACATTGGCTCGGAGGACGCCGGAAAATGCAAAGTGGACCTAAAAGGGCTGAACAACCTGTGGTTGAAGCGGTCTGGAGTTTTGACTACAAACATAGACATATCTTCGGAATGTACTCTTTGTGATCCAAAGACCTATTGGTCCCACCGATATACAAAAGGAGAGCGGGGCAGTCAGGCGGCCCTGATCTGTTTAAAGTGAGGAATGGATCATGAGACAAAAGCGTTGGATGGCTCTGGCCCTGGTGGGGGCTCTGGTCCTGAGCGGGTGTTCCGGGCCGAAGGGGGAATCTTCGCCCACCTCACCTCCCTCCTCCTCCCCGGTTTCGGCGAAGGAGGAGAGGGAGGTGGAGTTTGTGCTGCCCTGTGATCCGGAGGCGGGATTTCACCCCATTACCGGGACTAACCGGCTGAACCTGACGTTGGCTCCCCTGCTGTATCGGGGGCTCTTTTCCGTGGGGCGGGATTTTCAGGCGGAGGAAGACCTGTGTGAAAGCTATACGGTCAGTCCGGACGGCCTGACCTGGACCTTCCGCCTGACAGCAGCTACGTTTTCAGACGGGACCACGATGACCGCCGGGGAGGTGGCCAACTCCCTGGAACTGGCCCGCCGCAGCGACCGGTATGGAGGCCGGTTTTCAGATGCGCAAAGCATTGGGACAGAAGGAGAGACGGTTGTAGTCACCTTGCGGAGGCCCAACGGCGCGTTGCCTACTTTGCTGGATACTCCAATCATAAAAGAGGGGGAAGATCCCCTGCGTCCCCTGGGGACGGGGACCTATGTCCTTTTGGAGGAAGAGGAACTGTGCCTTGTGGCCCGGGAGGGGGCGCAGGTCCCTGTACCGGTCATTCCCCTTCGAACGGTGAGGGGAGGAGACGACCTGATCTATGCCTTTGATGCCCAGGAGATCTTTTTGGTGGATACCGACCTGACGGGGACCAATGCGCTGGGATACTCCGGGCGGCTGGAGACCATTGATTATCCTACCACTACCTTATTATATATAGGCTGCAATTTATCCGTCGGCCCCTGCCGGGAACAGGAGGTCCGGCAGGCCATTGCCCTGGCCCTGGACCGGGAGGAGATCGCGCAGCGGTATCTGGCAGGACACGCCGCCGCTACCGCGATCCCGATCCATCCGGCGCTGCCGGGTTATGACTCATCCTTGGCAAGCCGCTGGCAGAGGGACATGGACCGGGCACAGGGTATTTTGGAGGAATCGGGCTGGGTGGCAGATGAGGAGGGGAAGCTGACCCGGCAGCGGGAGACCCTGGAACTGCGTATGGTGGTCAACCAGGATAATACGTTTAAGACGGCGGTGGCGGAGGCGGTAGCCGGAGCGCTGGAGGAACTGGGGCTCCGGGTCGCGCTGGACAGGCTGGCGTGGGAGGACTTTATAACGGCGCTGGAGAAAAAGGAATTTGACCTCTATTTGGGGGAGACGACGTTGCGTGCTGACTTTGACCTGGAGCCTCTGCTGGGGCGTGAGGGAGCCCTTAACTACATGGGTTTTGCTGATAGAGAGTGTTGGGAGTGGATGGAACAATACCGGAGCGCCGGGGGAGAAGAAAGGGAGACTACACTTGTAAACCTTTGCGGCAGAGTGGCTGAGCTTATGCCTATTGTTCCGCTTTGCTTTAAGAACGGTTCGCTTTTGACTCAGTGGGGGCAGGCGTCTGGGATGAGGCCCACCCAGCGAAATGTGTTTGCCGGGTTTGAAAATTGGCGCCTACACCATTCCTGAAGATTTTCTGACAACGTTCCGCCTCCGCTTGACGAGGGGGCGGGCGCCTACTTATAATAGATAGTAAGATACAAGGAGGCGGGGAAAATGGAAAACAGGATCCTGGTGGTGGACGATGAGCCTGAGATCGCGGATCTGGTGACGGTCTATCTGCGGGGGGAGGGATTTCAGGTTTTTCCCTGCGGGAATGGGGCGGAGGCTCTGGCGGTGCTGGAGAAGGAAAAGATCGACCTGGCGGTGCTGGACGTGATGCTGCCGGATATTTCGGGGCTCAGCCTTTGCGCGGAGATCCGCCGCAGGTGGCAGTTTCCCATCCTGATGCTTACGGCCAAGACAGGGGACAGCGATAAGATCACCGGGCTTACGGTGGGGGCTGATGATTATATGACCAAGCCCTTCAGTCCCCTGGAGTTGGTGGCCAGGGTCAAGGCTCAGCTGAGACGGTATACCCGCTACAACGGGGGAGAGCGGGAGGAAGGGGAGATGCTGAGCGTCAACGGTCTCACCATCAATAAGACTACGCATCAATGCTGGCTCTACGACAAACTCCTGAGTCTGAC
>CANOHR010000014.1 GCA_947565875.1 uncultured Pseudoflavonifractor sp. | reverse complement strand
TTTGCTCCCCCTCGCGGGCTCGCTTCCCTCTGTTTACGCCATTGTAGCACGTGTGAGAAGCGGGCGGGGAGAAGTTAAAGGGGAATATACGAAACTCCGTCCCCTCATAAAAGGTATCTCCATCCCCTACAAGCTGGTGATACCGGGTATAGGACCAGAGAATGGCCTGGTATTTTACCGTACCTCCGTCCTTGTAGGTCAGCTTCATGGGAATGCAGCACAAAAGCAGGACAGCAAGCAGGATGCCGATGAGCCAGATTTTCTTTTTTGACATGGTCCTTCCTCCTTCTTATTCTGTGTAAAAACAGTCATCCTCCCATTTGGCGGGGTTTTGGTCAATGTAGGTCCAGATCCGCAGATAGTCCCGCTCGTTTCGGACGATGTGGTCGTGAAACCGCCCCTGCCAGATCGTTTGGCCGCATTCCCTTGTACACAGCCCCTTCAGCGTCCCCACAAAACGGGACACCTTGCTCATAGGGACCGCCGGGGACGGCGGTCCGCCCGTTGTCCCTTGCAAACGGGGTCCGCCTTCCAGGACATGGATCAACAAATGGATATGGTTGGGCATGACCACATATTTATTGACCTTTATATCAGGGTAAAAATCGCTTATCCTTTGCAAGTGGTTTTGTACCACAAAGCCATGATCGGTCAGTTGTACCAGCGGACCGCCGGGGACGGCGGTCCCTACGATCTCACAGAGCAGTTTTTTCTTTCCTTTGGTGCAGACCGTAATAAAATAGTATCCTGGAGAATCGTAGTCATACCCCTTCAGCCGGATCGACTTTCTTTTTGCCAGTGTCACAATCCCGCCCCCACTGCCTTCTCCAACAGCACCAGTTCCACATTGGGAATGCCGTTGAATACGCAGGGGACGATCCCCGCCTCCCGGTAGCCCAGGGAGCGGTAGAGGGTTCTGGCCCGTTGGTTCCGGGCGTTGGTGTCCATTCGCAGGGCGGCGCAGCCCTGCTCTTCGGCATATCGCTCATAAAAGGCCACGAACTGCCGTCCGATCCCCCGGCCCTTCTCCTCCGGGTCCACCACCAGGGTGTGGAGGACCATCACCTTCTCCGGCAGAGCGGGAAAGCGCCAATCCCCCTGGGCATAGCTGTCCGGCTGGGTCTGGTTGAGAATGGCGGCGGCTATTAGGGCCCCACTCTCCTCCCAGACAAAAAGCTCCCCTTTCTCCCAGGCGGCGTGGGCGGTGGCCTCCACGGGATAGACGCCGGGGAGCCAGCCCGTGGTGCAAAGCCCCGCTTCCTCCTGGGCCAGGATCCTTTCGTAGATCTTCCCCACAGCGGGGACGTCCTCCTCCATCGCTTTACGGATCACAGCGGAGCCTCCCTTCCACGAAAAAACGCCTTTGTCTCCGGAAAGAGACAAAGGCGTTTTGATTCCTCTGCGGTACCACTCTTTTTGCTCCGGAGCGTATAAAATATCCGGAACCACTCGGGGACCTATAACGGGGCCTGCCGGAGGGGCTTACTGCTGGTTCAGCCCCCCGCTCGAAGGGGATCTTCCCGGTCCCTTCCCGTCCGCCTTTCACCAAACCGGCGGCTCTCTGTGCGGGGTGGGGGAGAGGTACTCGTCCTTCTCAACGCATTATCTGTATCCTGTTCGATAGTGTATCCGTTTTTCCCCCCGCTGTCAAGGGGAAAATCCCTTCAGCCCCTGCCGCTGCCGCCACAATAACGGCACTTGCCGTCCCGGTAGCAGTCGGTGCAGTTCTGCTCCAGGAAGGTGTGGGTGGTCCCCGGCATCCAGTTGCTCACCTTGCCGCTTCCTCCGCAGGTGGGGCAGGTCCCGCTTCCCCCACAGTACCAGCAATCTCCCTCGCCCCCTGCTCGTTTTTGCCGGAAAATGCCTCGCCGTCAATGAGGATACGGACGGGGGGCGCATTTCATGGGGATACCACCTTTCTGTTTCAAAAAATCAAAAGGCGCCTCCGCCCGGCGGGACGAAAGCGCCTTTCCTTTCTCTTAGCCGATCTCGTAGTCCTTGCCAAACTTCAGATGGCTGAAGTCGATCCGCCGGGTGGGCTCCTCCTCCTCGGAAGGCGGGGCCTCTACAGGCTCCTCGCTGTGGAAAGCGGCCCCTACGGGCTCTTCGGCGGGGGGCTCCTGATGTCCCGCGCCTCTGCGCAGGGCTTGGTAGAGGCTGTCCTCCTCCAGGGGCGGAACAGGAGGTTCCTCCTGCTTATCGCCGGGGCACTTCCCGCCCATGGGAATGGTGGGTTCTTGATCCTCTCCCTCCTCGGGGGCGGCGGCCTCCTCTACCGAGGGGACCTCCTCCACCGCTTTCTCCACCGCCGAGGTAATGGCTTCGGCGGTCTTGGCCACCGGATCCACCTTTACCGAGGCGCTGAGCTTGGAAAGGCTGGCAAGGTACTCCATCTCATTTTGATAGAGGTCCTTCAGCTTGGCAATGTAAGCCGCCGTGGCGTTCTGGGCGGCGGTGAGGCGAAGCTGCTCGTTCTCCACCTCCTGGCGGATGGCGGCGATCTTGTCCTTGGCCTCCCGCTCGGCGTCCCCCACGATGGCAGTGGCCCGGCCCTCGGCATCCTTTACCAACTCGTCCGCCGTTTTCTGGGCGGAGAGCATGGCCTTACGCATGGCCTCCTCGGTAGCCCGGTACTCCTCCACCTTGTCGGCCAGCACCTTCATCTTGGCCTTCAGCGTGGCGTTCTCTTTGTAAAGGGAGGTATAGTCGGCGGTGACCAGGTCCAGAAATTCATCCACCATGGCCATGTTGTACCCGCCAAAGGATGCCTTGCTAAAGGCATGCTCCGCTACTTCCTGGGGAGTCAGCATACTCTATCCCACGCTTTCTATGTAATATCGGGCGGGAGGGGCTTGCCCCTCCCCTACAATTGAAAACAGGCCCACCTTTTTAGAAGTAAAGCCCGTTATTCTCCAGTTCGTCAATAAGGTCCCCCAAAATGTCCACATTATAGGGAGTGATGATGTAGGTAGAAAGGGCCACCTTCTTCACCTTGCCCTCCTGGGCGTAAGCGGCGCCGGAGAGGAAATCCAGGATCCGCCGGGACACATCCTTGCTGGTTTGCTCCAAATTGAGGACAACGGTACGCTTTTCCCGCAGATGGTCGGCGATCTCGGCGGCATTCTCAAACCGGTCGGGCTTTACCAGCACCACCTGGAGCTGGGTGGTGGTGTGGATGTTTACCACCTTGTTGCTCCGGCGCTCGATCCGGTCGCTGTCATAGCTCACCGGCTCCGCCTTGGGGGCGGCCTTCTCCCGGGTCAGGCGGCCTGTCCCCATGGTGTCAAAATCGTCAAAGCCGTCGTCCATGTCGTCGTCCTCGTAAGGCCGGGCGATCCGCTTCAGTTCGTCCATCAAACCCATATGTGTATCCTCCTCAAAATAATGACCTGCCTTATTCCTTAAGCTCCCGGGGCTCTCTGGCCCCAAAGAGGGCGGTCCCCACCCTTACCAGGGTGGCTCCCTCCCGGACAGCGTCCATGTAGTCGCCGCTCATCCCCATAGAAAGGCAGTTTATATCATTCTCATTATGGGCCATTTTCCGTTTTATGTCAACAAAAAGTTGGCGCATTTCCCGAAAAAATCTGCGGCTCTCCCCCGGAGAAACGGCAGGGGGGATCGCCATAAACCCCCGCAGGCTCACATTGGAAAGCCCAAAAGCCGCGCAGGCCAGCGTTTCCGCCTCCTCGGGCATAACGCCGGACTTGCTGGACTCCCTGCCGATGTTTACCTCCAACAGAATATCCTGACAAAGCCCCAGAGAGGCCGCCTGTCTGTCGATGGCTTCCAACAGCCGGAGGGAATCCACCGACTCTATCAGGTCCACCCGGCCTACCACCTGTCTGACCTTGTTGGTCTGAAGGTGGCCGATGAAGTGGACCTGGGCTCCGGCGTAGGCGTCGGCGTCCAGATGGGCGGTCATCTCCTGGACCCGGTTTTCCCCGCACACCGTGATCCCGGCGGCGATGGCGGCACGGATGGTCTCGTCAGACTGGGTCTTGGTGGCGGCACAGAGGGTGATCTCCCCCGGATCCCGGCCTGCCTCCCGGGCGGCAATGGCAATATTTTCCCGCACCCGGCGGATATTTTCTTCCAATCCCATATCCATTCCTTCACCTCAACTCATTCTATAATCATCCCGTCCCAAATTTTCTCCCCTGCAATAATGACCTGGTCCCCTGCGCGCAAGGCTTTTTTTGCCTCCTTTTCCCCATCGTCGGGAAAGCGCAGGGGCTCTACCATATAGTAGTCCTCCCCCTGGGCCAGGACAGTCACCGGCTTTCTCTCCGCTGTGATCCCCACCTGGACATAGACGCAGGTGACGTCCACCATCTTTTCCTCCCCCGTCTCCGGGTCGGTCTGAAGTTCCGTCTCCACCCGGACGGCTTGGGTGGGCACCCGAAGGCCCTTTTTGCTGTGGAAGACCAGTTCCACCGTCTGGCGGCGGAGAAGGGTTGTATCGGACAAAAACCGGTGAGACGACAACAGCACCGCCACCCGTCCGTTCTCCGGGGTGCCGATGCGCTCTACCGTCATATCAATGTCTCCCGACCAGTCCCGGGAAAAGCGGACGGTCACCGTCCCCCCCTCACTGAGGCGCTTTGCTTCCATCTCCCCCAGAGGACAAATAAAATACCACGTGGTGTCGGTAATAAGCTTACACAACTGTCCCTCTCCCACCGGAAGAGCCTTCTGCTCCAGGGCGTCGACCTCCGAGGGGGTCATCCGCTCCAGAACTTCGGGGTACAAAACAGCCTCGTAGCCATCCACCTGACCGGAAAAGATCCCGCTTTCCGTCACGGAGATCCGACCGGTACTTTGGGCGGTCTGGGACCGGAGGGCGGATATCTCCTCCTGGGCCGCCGAAAGGGCGGCGGCCAGATCCCCCGCATCCCCGTACCGCTGGGCCTGCTGATATATGGCGCTTTTAAAGGCGGAGACCTGGCTTTCCAGCCGGGTAAAATCCCCCTTCTCCATGGCTGCGTGAAGCTCTACCATAGCATTGGTGACCTTTTCCCCCGAATCCCCCTGGGTGATCTCCCCCGCAGCGGAGATCGCGCCGGAAAGCTGTCGGGCCTCCTCCTCCAGGGTCTCCAACCGCTGGGAGCGCTCCAGGGCCTCCTCATCGGCGTACAGAAGGGCTACCGTACTTCCCGCCGCTACCTTCTCCCCCTCGGTGGGGAGAAGCCGCACGATCCCCCCCGTACCGGAAAGTACCTGTTCCCGGCGGACCAGGTACCCCGTGGTCTCCAGGGTATCGTCCACCGAGTAGGCATATGCCTGAACGGTAGGGTAGGGGTCCCGCAGTCCTTTCCAGGCCGCCCCGGCAAGGTAAGCCAGGATGGCGGCCAGGAAAAGAAACATGACGATCCGATTTAAAATGGTCCCTTGCTTCATGGCAAATCTCTCTTTCTGGACGGTTTCGCTCCTGCCGGCAGCGGGGCAAGCCCCCCTACATTATGTATTGCCGGGGTCGGGAGTCAGATCGATGGGATGGGCGGCCACCACAGTGGAAATGGCGTGCTTATAAATGACCTGCTGCTTTCCGTCGCTGTCCAGCACCACCACGAAGGGATCAAAGCCGGTGATCCGGCCCCGCATCTGAAACCCGTTCATCAGAAACATGGTTACCGGCTCCTGAGAGCGGAGGGCGCGGGACAGATATAGATCCTGCAAATTGCTGCTTTTTGACATGGAAACCATTCCTTTCTCTATTCACCCGTTTTCACGGGGGTTGATGTTTCCATAATATACCATCTCTTCAGTACATTTTGTCGGATCCTGTCAGGTTCGACGCTTAAATTGTTTTTCCAAGTCTCCCCGGCTCAACTCGATGGCCACCGGACGGCCATGGGGACAGTATTTTACCTCCCCCGCCATTACCGCCTGGGCCACCCGCTCCAACTCCTCCGGGGCGCTTTTCCAGCCCCCCTTGATGGCGGCCTTGCAGGCCATGGTGTGGAGGATCTCGTCCCGGCGCTCTTGGGCTCCCGTGGTCCCGGTGAGAGAGAGTTTCCCGGCGATCTCTGTGAGGGCGGCCTCCACGTCCCCCAACTCCAGATAGTCAGGAATGCTCCGCACCGCCAGGGATCCGCCGCCAAAATCCTCTACCTCAAAGCCGATCCGGTCCAGCTCCTCCAAATTCTCCAGAAGAAGGGCGCACTCCTCCGGAGAGGGGGTAAAAACCACCGGGAACAAAAGCCGCTGGGACATGGGAGCATACTCCTCCGCGCGCATCCGGTCAAAGTTCATCCGCTCATGGGCGGCGTGCTTGTCGATAAGAAGGGCTTTGTCTCCCTGCTCCACCACGATATAGGTGCGGAAAAGCTCCCCCGCCAGGCGCCAGGGAAGTTCCGGCTCCTCCTCCAGAAGGACGGGGGGAGGGGGGGGCGTCGGGGCGGGGGCGTCCCGACCCACAATAGGCAGATCCTCCGTAGGGGCCGGTTCCAAACCAGCCTGCTCCCCAGCCCCTTTGGCAGCGGGGATATTGGGGGCAACGGAGACCGGCGCGTCTGGGAAGCCGCGCCCTACAGGGCCTCCCTCTTGGGGGGAGGTGGCCGGCCGAAGGCCGGACGGAAGGGAAGGGCTTTCAGGGGCCGTGATGTGGGGCACACCGGCAAAACCCTCAAGGCTTCCCCCCTCAGTCCGCTTCGCGGACAGCTCCCCCGCTGGGGGAGCCTTTTGAGGGCTGGGGGGCATCGGGGCGGGGGCGTCCCGACCCACAATAGACAACCCTTCCGTAGGGGCCGGTTCCAAACCGGCCCGCTCCCCGGACTCTTTGGCAGCGGGGGTATCAGGGGCAATGGCGGGCGGCGCGTCGGGGGCGCCGCGCCCTACAGAGCCTCCCCCTTGGGGGGAGGTGGCCGGCCGAAGGCCGGACAGAAGGGGGGAGCTTTCCCTTGGATTGGTCACGTCGTGAAGGGGCAGGCTGGTCTGCCGGCCCTGCTCCACCGCCTGCCCCGTTGTCCCGCCCACCGCAGCCGCCGGGCGGCTTCTGTCCCCACCCAGAGCGGAGAGAACGGCGTAGTAAACGGCGGAAAACACCTGCCGCTCTGAGCCGAACTTTACCTCCTGCTTGGTGGGGTGGACGTTCACGTCCACCTGATTCAGCTTTACCGTCACATGAAGGACGCAGCCGGGAAACTTGCCCACCATTTTCTGGTTGGCATATGCCTGCTCCAAGGCTGCGGTCATGGTCTTGCTTTTCACATACCGACCGTTGACAAAGAAAAACTGATAGTTCCGGCTTCCCCGGCAGCAGGCGGGAACGGAAACGAAGCCGGAGACCGACAGATCCTCCCCGCTGCCCTCCACCGGAAGAAAACCCAGGGCCAGGTCCCGGCCCAGTACCGCGTACATGGCCGAACGGAGCTTGCCGTCCCCGGGAGTCAGCAGTTCCTGCTTCCCGTCCCGGAGGAACTTAAAGGCCACCTCCGGGTGGCTGAGGGCCTGCCGCTGAAGGTTGGCAAGGCAGGCGGCCCCCTCGGCGGCGTCCTTCTTCATAAATTTGAGCCGGACGGGGGTGTTGAAAAAGAGATCCCGGACCAGCATGGTGGTCCCTGCCGGACATCCCGCTTCCTCCTGGCCCAGTACCACGCCGCCCTCCAAAGCCAGGGAGGTCCCCAGTTCGTCCTCCTCCCGCCGGGTCAAAAGTTCCAGCCGGGACACGGCGGCGATAGCGGCCAGGGCCTCACCCCGAAAGCCCAGAGTGCCGATGGCCTCCAGGTCATATTCCGTTTTGATCTTGGAGGTAGCGTGACGGAGGAAGGCGGTCTGGGCCTCCCCGGGGGCAATGCCACAGCCGTCGTCGGTGACCCGGATGAGGGTCATGCCCCCGTTCTGGATCTCTACCGTCACCGAGCGAGCGCCCGCGTCGATGGCGTTTTCGGTAAGCTCCTTCACCACTGAGGCGGGCCGTTCCACCACCTCGCCGGCGGCGATCAGGTCCGCCACATGGGGGGAGAGCTGTTCAATATGAGGCATGGCTTTCACCTTCCTTTTAAAGCGCCATAATGAGGATAAGTCCGTTCAGCAGCGCATGAAGGACCACACAGCCCCACACGCTTCCCCCCCGGTCATAGCACCAGGTAAGAGCGGCGGACATGGGAAGATAGGGGATCACCAGCAGCAAATACCGAAGGTCCTTCAGGTCCAGGGCGTACCGCCATACCACCGCCAGGGCGTAGAAGACCACCCCCAGAACGGCGGCCAGGGTACGGCTGTAGCCCCGGAGGCTCCCGTAAATAAGGCCCCGAAATAAGGTCTCTTCCACCACTGGGATCAATACCAGGATCAAGGCCAGGGTGGGGGCGGGGGCAAGCCGGTATTCCTGGGCGTACTGCAAGGAAATGGGGTCCGCCACCGGAAAGGGAAGAAGGCTTAGTACCGCCTGAAGTCCTCCCGCCAGCAGAAGGGCCACCCCCACGGCAAACAGGTTTTCCGGCAGCCAATCCATAAGCCCCAGAAAGTCTTTTTTTAAAAAGCCCCAAAAAACGAAGAGGGCCAGGGTAAAAAGGAAGGCGTAATAGACCACGTTGGCCTCAGCCACCAGCACCTCTCCATCCCCCATCCAAAGCCTTTGAAGCAGGGCATTCATCCGGGGAAAAACCAGCAGATAAAGGAGAAAAAACACCATACCCCGCCTCTGTTCCGAGACGGTCATTTCTGTTTTCCAGCTTCGGCGGAGCATTTCGTTTTCCCCCTTTCCTTAAGATCGCTGTGCAGACCCGGCAGAGAGCGGGCGAGCACAGTTCGCCCCTACGGACGTTTTGCCCCGCCCGCCGGTCCTTGTTGTGGGACAGGCTTTTTCCCCGGCCCGCCTGTCTTTATCGCAGGGTGGGCCTTTATTCCCGTCCCTTGGCCCTTCCTGTAGGGGCGAGCTGTGCTCGCCCGGGGCCTTTCCCTTACAGCTCCTTCTTCAGCTGATAGAGAAGATTCATGGCCTCGATGGGGGTAAGGGTATCCACCTCCACCTCCCGGAGCCTGTCCGCCACGGCCAGGGCCCCCATCTCCTCCAGAGAGAACTGAGCGCCGGAGGATACCGGGGCCGGGCGGCTTTGAGGCGCGGCGCCCTCTCCCTCCAGTTCCTCCAGGATCACCTTTGCCCGGGAAATGACCCGGTCCGGGACCCCCGCCAGCTTGGCCACCTCAATGCCGTAGCTGGCTTCAGCCCCGCCCCGGACGATCTTACGAAGAAAAATGATATCGTCCTGCTTCTTCTTGGCGGCAATGTTGTAGTTCTTCACGCCGGGGATCTCCCCCTCCAGGGCGGTAAGTTCATGGTAGTGGGTGGCAAAAAGGGTCTTGCAGCCCAGGCGCTTTTTGTCGGCGCAATACTCCAGCACCGCCCTGGCAATGGCCATGCCGTCGTAGGTGGAGGTGCCCCGTCCGATCTCGTCCAGAATAAGAAGGCTCTTGCCCGTGGCGTTTTTGAGAAGTTCCGCCACCTCATTCATCTCCACCATGAAGGTAGACGCCCCCGCCGAAAGGTCATCGCTGGCCCCGATGCGGGTAAACACCCGGTCCACCACCCCGATGTGGGCGGAGCGGGCGGGGACAAAGGAGCCCATTTGCGCCATAAGGACGATGAGGGCCACCTGGCGCATGTAGGTGGATTTACCCGCCATATTGGGCCCCGTAATGATGGCGCAAAGATCCTCCCCACCGTCCATTCTGGTATCGTTGGGAACAAAAAGCTGATTCTTTGCCGCCCGCTCCACCACGGGATGGCGGCCGTCGGAGATCTCGATGGCGTCGCTGAGATCCACCTGGGGCCTACAGTAGCCGTTCTCGGCGGCTACCCTGGCAAAGGAGCAAAGCACATCCACCTGCCCCACCGCGGCGGCAGAGCGCTGGATATCCGCCACCCGCTCCGCGGCGGATTGGCGGACCCGGCAGAAGATCTGGTACTCCAAAGTGGTAAGCTGGTCCTGGGCATTGAGGATGGTGTTCTCCATCTCCTTGAGTTCAGGGGTGATGTACCGCTCACAGTTTACCAGGGTCTGCTTGCGGATATAGGTGTCAGGCACCTGGCCGGTATAGCTTTTGGAGACCTCGATGTAGTAACCGAAGACCTTGTTGAAGCCCACCTTCAGGGTCTTGATACCGGTGCGCTCCTTCTCCTGGGCCTCCATGGAGGCCACCATGTCCTTGCCGCCGGTGAGGATCCCCCGGAGCCGGTCCACCTCGCTGTCCGCGCCGGGGCGGATGAAGCCTCCCTCCCGGACGGAGAAGGGGGGCTCGTCCACAAAGGTGGAGTCAATAAGCCCCCGCAGCTGGGCAAGGTCATCCATACTCTCCCGGAGTACCGACAGAAGGGCGGAGGAGAAGGGGGCCAGCAGCAGCCGCAGCTGGGGAAGCTTCCCCAGTCCCCTGGAGAGGGCCACCATATCCCGGCCCCCGGCAGTACCATATACCACCCGACCGATCAGCCGCTCCAGGTCGGTGACCTCTTTCAGTTCCCGGCTCAACTCCTGCCGGGCCACCATGTCGTTTACCAGATCGGCTACCGCCCCCTGGCGCTTCCCGATCTGGACAGGGGAAAGAAGGGGCTTCTCCAGCCAGGAGCGAATGAGCCTCCGTCCCATGGGAGTACAGGTCTTGTCCAGCACCCACAAAAGGCTTCCCCGCTTCTCGCCCCCCCGAAGGGTAGCGGTGAGTTCCAGATTTCTCCTGGCGGTCAGGTCCAACTCCATAAATTCCCCGGTGGTGTAATAGTTTACCGCCGACAGGTGGGCAAGGTCGGTCTTCTGGGTCTCAATAAGATAGGTCATCAGGGCCCCCACCGCCTGGGAGACCGGCCCCTCGGGAAGCCCTGCGCTGGGGCCGAACTGCTTTTCCACCGCCGCCGCGGCCCGGTCCGGGTCAAAGCTTTCCGCCGCCCCCGGCTCGGAGCGGCACTCCAGCCTGCCGGCAAGGAAGACCTTTACCGCCTCGTCCTCCCATGCCTCGGGGGAACAGATCACTTCCTTGGGGGAAAAGCGGCCCAACTCGTTTTCCACATGCTCCCGCCAGCCGGGCCCGTCAAAGCCGGTGGCGGAGACCTCTCCGGTGGAGAGGTCGGCAAAGCAGAGCCCCGCCTGGTCCCCCAGGAGGCAAAGCGTGCAGAGAAAGTTGTTTTTCCCCTCCTCCAGCATGGTCTCCTCGATGACCGTGCCGGGGGTAACGATCCGGATAATATCCCGGTCCACCAGCCCCTTTGCCAGGGCGGGGTCCTCCATCTGCTCACAGATGGCTACCTTGTAGCCTTTGGCGATAAGCCGGGAGATATAGGCCTCGGCGGCGTGGTAGGGAACGCCGCACATAGGGGTGCGCTCCTCGGGAGGCCGGGACCGGTCCCGGCTGGTAAGGGTCAACTCCAGTTCCTTGGATGCCACCTTAGCGTCCTCGTTGAACATCTCGTAGAAGTCCCCCAGCCGGAAAAACAAAATGCAGTCCGGGTGGTCGGCCTTGATCTTATGGTACTGGAGCATCATGGGAGTGCCTTCGGCCATAGCTGTCGCCTCACTTTCTTTTTCTCTGTGTGGTTAAAGCCGGGAGGGCGGTGGAGACGGATTGCCACGCCGGGCTCTGCCCGGCTCGCAATGACGGCAGGAAAGGGGACGTCAAAAAAGCGTGGAATATAGATCCTGCCATGTGGGATCTTGTGTCTCTCCCAGTTTATTTTTCTTTGCCCTGGGCCAGGATTTGATCTGCTTTTCCCGTTCAATAGCCGCCCTGGGCGTATCCGCCTGTTCAAAATAGACCAATTTTGTCACATGGTATTTTGCCGCAAAGGAATGGGGATCCAAATGGTTTTTGTGTTCATAGGCCCGCCGGACCAGATCATTGGTCATTCCGGTATAGATCGTCACATTGGTAGCGTTCGCCAGAATGTAAACGTAATACGCCATTTCTTTTCCCCGTCATTGCGAGCCGGCCGAAAGGCCGGCGTGGCAATCCGTCCCCTCCCCCAGCCTTCCCCACAATGACCAGGTGTTGGCTCCGGTGATCTCCACCGTCTGGAACGTCCCGATAAGGCTTTCCTCCCCGGCTTCGATCCGCACCAGGCGGTTTCCTGGGGTACGGGCCGTGAGGGCGAAGCCATCCTCCTCCGAGGCCCCGTCCACCAGGCAGCGAAGGGTCTTCCCGATGTAGGCGGCGTGCTTTTGGGCTGAGATGGCGTTCTGGGCGTCCACCAGGCGCTGGAAGTTGGCCTTTTTCTCTGCCATGGGCATGGGGTCGGGCATTTTCGCCCCCGGCGTCCCCTCCCGGGGCGAGTAAATGAAGGTAAAGAGGGCGTCGTAGCCCACCTCCTCCACAAGGGACAATGTCTCCTCAAACTCGGGGGTGGTCTCTCCAGGGAAGCCCACGATGATGTCCGAGGTGAGGACCACGTCGGGGACCTGCTCCCGGAGGCGCCTTACCTTGTCTAAGTATCCTGCGCGGTCATAGTGGCGGTTCATGTCCTTCAATACCCGGTCGCTCCCCGCCTGAACGGGGAGGTGGAAGACGGGGGCCACCTTTTTGCACCGGCCCATGACCTCAAAAAGCTTCTGGGAGGCGTCCCTGGGGTGGGAGGTCATAAAGCGGATGAGAAAGTCCCCCGGAATGGCGTCGATCTCCTCCAGAAGGCCAGCAAAATCCATACTGAGTCCCAGGTCTTTCCCGTAGGAATTCACGTTTTGCCCCAGAAGGGTAATGTCCTTATAGCCCTCCTCCACCAACTCCCGGACCTCGGCAAGTACATCCTCCGGCAAACGGGAGCGCTCCCGGCCCCGGACGTAGGGGACGATACAGTAGGTACAGAAATTGTTGCACCCGTACATAATGGACACCCAGGCCTTCACCGCCCCTTGCCGGACCACGGGGATGCCCTCGGCGATGGAGCCGGGCTCGTCGTCGTTTTCAAACACACGGCCCCGTCTGGTCAGCACCCGGTAGAGAAGCTCGGGGAACCTCCACAGGGCGTGAGGGCCGAAGACAATGTCCACATGGCGGTAGGACTCTTTGATCTTCTCCGCCACATGCTCCTCCTGGGCCATACAGCCGCAAAGGCAGATGATCTGCCCCGGATGGCGGCGCTTGGCATGGACCAGGGCCCCTACGTTTCCAAGCACCCGGTCCTCGGCATGGCCCCGGATGGCACAGGTATTGATGACGATCACGTCGGCGGCGTTCTCGTCCTGGGTAAAGCCATAGCCCATCCTTCTGAGATAGCCCCGGATGCGCTCGGAATCCGCCTCGTTTTGCTGGCAGCCGTAGGTGTCCACAAAGGCCAAATATTCCTTCGGTTGAGCAGAGAGCCTCTCGGCTATTTTATCGCAAAACTCCAGCTGCCGGGCAACGTCGGCAGGGGAAACGCGGGTGGTCTTGGTATCCAAAAAAGCCCCTCCTTTTCGGGGTGTGCCTAATAAAAAATTATAGCATTTTTTTACCCGGCTTTCAAGGATGGCAGCCCTCTTTTTTCCTGGCGCTTTTCCGCAGAGATTTTTATCCCCCGTTCC
>CANOHR010000013.1 GCA_947565875.1 uncultured Pseudoflavonifractor sp. | reverse complement strand
TATAATAAGTGAGGAGAACCATTATGGACTTACATCAAGGCAAGGGCTTTTCCAAGAAAGAGCAGGGGTTTCAAGCGCTTTTGGACAGTGTGCAAAACATTCAATGCGTGGACAATCCCCAAAAGCTGGTAAATTACCAGCGCTGTATGGCCCTGGTCAAAGAACTGGAGGATGAATTGGAGCGTCCCATTCAGATCGCCGCCCTTCCCGGCGGGTCCATAATTACCCTCCGCCTGTTCTGGGCCCCTTACTTCTCCTCCTTCAACACGCTTTTGGGGGAACTGATCGGCCGGTGCTGTGAATTCTCTCCCAGTCCCGATCCCAGCGACCCCTGCTATATTTTCCTGTCCATGACCGTCTTTTATCAGGACCGGATCGCAAATGGACGGCTCCTTCGGGTCTGAGGCGGGCGGCTGACAGCCGCCCCTACATGACATATCCATTCCCATTGTAGGGGCGGATATTATCCGCCCGCGCCTCGCCTCCCGGCTTCCCCCTTGCGGAGAGAAGGCTTTTTTAGGGCATGGAACCCGCCGGACCGTGACTTTCTCTTCTCCCATCAAATTTCGTTAAATAAATAACGTTAAATAATTGACAATATTGACTGGGTATGCTATAATAGATCCATACCAAGGAACCGGCCGGTTTATCTAGAAAGGAGCTGATGGTCATGCCTTGGTTAGCAAGTGTGATATGGCTGGTATTACTGATCCTCTTCGCCGTTGTGGAAGCCCTTACGGTAGGGCTGGTGTCGGTGTGGTTCGCGGCGGGAGCCCTTGTGGCTTTGCTGAGTACCTACTTCACCGGTAACGTGTGGGTCCAGATCGTTCTCTTCCTTCTGGTCTCCATCGCCACTATGGCCGTTCTCCGGCCTCTGGCCCGGAAGTATGTCCTCCCCACTGTGGTCCCCACCAACGCCGACCGGGTCATCGGTCAGGAAGCGGTGGTCACCGAGGGGATCGACAATCTGACCGGAAAAGGGGCGGTGGTGGTCTTCGGGGTCGCCTGGACCGCCCGCTCGGAGGACGGTTCTCCCATCCCGGAGGGGACCAGGGTCACCGTCAAACGGATCGAGGGAGTCAAACTTTTCGTCTCCCCCGTATCCCCCGCTTAATTGAGAAAGGAGTTTCGCTTTATGGGAGCAATCATGGGAAAGATCATTCTGGTCATTCTGGGCGTTTTTGTGGTGCTGACCGCCGCCCTTAACTTTAAGATCGTCCAACAGTCCAAGGCCTACGTCATCACCCGCCTGGGTTCCTTCCACACCATCTGGACCCAGGGGCCCCACTTTAAAATGCCCTTTATCGACCGGATCGTGAAGGTGGTCTCCCTGAAGGAGCAGGTGGTGGACTTTGCCCCCCAGCCCGTCATCACCAAGGATAACGTGACTATGCAGATCGATACGGTACTCTATTTCGCCATTACCGACCCCAAGCTCTATACCTACGGCGTAGAGCATCCCATGTCCGCCATCGAGAACCTGACGGCCACCACCCTGCGGAACATCATCGGCGAACTGGAGTTGGACCAGACCCTTACCAGCCGGGATATTATCAACTCCAAAATGCGCGCCCTGCTGGACGAGGCCACCGACCCCTGGGGCATCAAGGTCAACCGGGTAGAGTTGAAGAACATCATCCCGCCCCGTGAGATCCAGGACGCCATGGAAAAGCAGATGAAGGCGGAGCGGGAGCGCCGGGAGTCCATCCTTCAGGCCGAGGGCCAGAAGCAATCCCAGATCCTGGTGGCCGAGGGCGAGAAGCAGTCCCTCATCCTGAAGGCCGAAGCCGCCAAGGAGGCCGCCATCAAGCGGGCCGAGGGCGAGGCGGAGGCCATCCTAAAGGTCCAGCAGGCCACCGCCGAAGCGCTGAAGCTGCTGACCCAGGCTGCCCCCAGCGACCAGGTGGTGAAGCTGAAGGCTCTGGAAGCTTTCCAGAAAGCCGCCGACGGCAAGGCCACCAAGCTTATCATCCCCAGCGAGATCCAGGGTCTGGCCGGACTTGCCGCCAGCGCCAAGGAGATCTTCAGCGACGACAAGGACGAGAAAAAATAAATCCCACACGTCCATTAGAAACGCCCGGCAGAGAGTTCTCTGCCGGGCGTTTTTTGTGGGGATACCCCTACAAAGCTTTGGTTCCACCTTGTTTTTTTCCTGCCGCTGTGGTATCATGACATTACTTATATCCTTTTCTCCATTTTCCGAAAAGGAGGTCGTTATCTTGCGTAAAAAGGGACTGGCCCACCTGCTGGAACCCAGCTTTCGGCTTTATTTCCTGTTTCTTACCGTTTTTGCCCTGGCCACCGCGCTGGCCGGACAATATGTCCTGGCCTGTGTGGAGGCCGTCATCGTCCTGGCTCTTTTCGCCTACTTCCGCCATGGAAACGAGGCCCGGAAGAAAGAACTTCTCAGCTACATCGACAATATCAGTTCCAATATGGACGTGGCCGCCAAGGATACCATGGTAAACGCCCCCCTGCCTATGGTCATCTTTCAGCCGGAGACGGAGGAGGTCATCTGGTCCAACGACCGGTTCCTCCAGATCACCGGGGAGCGGGACCACCTTTTTGACCGGAAGGTCACCGACGCGGTCCCCGGCTTTGACCCCCGCTGGCTCATGGAGGGCAAGACTCAGTGCCCCACCGAGGTCCATCTGGCCCAGCGCCGGTTCCTGGTCTTTGGCCACCTGGTCCGTACCGGAGACAAGGGGGAACGGAGTTTTCTGGCTACCACCTACTGGGTGGACGTTACCGACTTCTCCCTTCTTCGCGATCAGTTCTATTCCTCCCGGCCGGTGGTGGCCCTTCTCAATCTGGATAACTATGACGAGGTATTCCGGGGCGTCAGTGACAACGTAAAAAGCGCCATGCTCTCCGATGTAGACCGGATCCTGGACGAGTGGGCCTCCCCCACCCACGGACTTCTCTGCCGGTATGACCGGGACCGCTACCTCTTTCTCTTTGAGGAGGAGTACCTCTCCTCCTTCCTGGAGCAGAAATTCGACGTGCTGGACCAGGTACGGGGGGTGGTGAATCCCAACGGCCTCCCCGTCACCCTTTCCGTCGGTGCAGGCCGGGACGCCGACAGTTACGGCGACCTTTTCCAGTATGCCTCCCTGGCCCTGGAGATGGCCCTTTCCCGTGGGGGCGACCAGGCGGTGGTGAAAAACCGCTTCAACTTTGAGTTTTACGGCGGCCGTCGGGCCTCCGAGACGGAAAAGCACACCAAGGTGAAAAGCCGGGTCATGGCCAGCGCCCTCTACGAACTCATCGGCGACGCCTCCCAGGTCTTTATTATGGGCCACGCCTTTCCCGACATGGACTGCGTAGGTCCTGCGGCGGGCATCGTGGCCATGGCCCGGAAGCGTGGCATACCCGCCTACATTCTCCGGGACCCCAGCCCCAACCCCGCCGAACCGCTCATCAGCGAACTGGCCGCCCTTCCGGAATATGAGGGCGTTTGCCTCTCCCCCACCGACGCTCTGGTCAAGGCCAACGTCAATTCTCTTTTGATCGTAGTGGACACCAACCGGCCTGAGCAGGTCCTCTCTCCCGACCTTTTGGAGGCGGTGAATAAGGTGGCGGTCATCGACCACCACCGCCGGGCGGCCAGCTACATTGAGGGCGCCGCCCTCAACTTCCACGAGCCCTATGCCTCCTCCGCCTCCGAACTCACCACCGAGCTTTTACAGTACGTACTGGATCCCAAGGACCTTCTCCGCCGGGAGGCGGAGGCTCTGATGGCGGGTATTGTGCTGGACAGCAAAAACTTTACCGTCCGTACGGGAAGCCGCACCTTTGACGCCGCGGCCTTCCTGCGCCGGGCGGGAGCGGACACCACCGAAGTCCGCCGGTTCTTCAAAACGGACCTGAAACATGCCGTATCCCGGTATGAGATCATCAAGGAAGCCCAGATGATCCGGGAAGGGGTGGCGGTCTCCGCCCTTTTCCACCCGGTGGACCGGGTCACCGCTGCCCAGGCCGCCGATGAACTGCTGACCATATCCGGCTTCAACGCCTCCTTTGTCCTCTTTCCCGACGAGTCCGGTCGGGTGATCCTGTCCGCCCGAAGCTCGGGGGATGTAAACGTACAGGTCATCACCGAGGCCCTGGGTGGGGGCGGCAACGCCGCGGTGGCCGGGGCCCAGATCCCGGAAAAAACAGTAGGCGAAGTGCTGGAGGCCCTTCAGGCCGCCATCGACCGCTATTGCGACAACAGATAAGCCCCGGACCTTCCGGTCCACATGATTCCATCACTTCAAAAGGAGTTGTTTTACAATGAAAGTTATTCTCTTGCAGGACGTAAAGGGCCAGGGCAAAAAGGGACAGCTTATCGAGGCCAGCGACGGCTACGCCCGGAACTTCCTCCTTCCCCGGAAGCTGGCCGTGGCCGCCACACCGGAGGCCCTCAACACCATGAAGCAGCAGGAGAAGGCCCGTCTGGCCCAGGAGGCGGCGGAGCGGGCCGCCGCCATGGAACTGGTGGAAAAGCTGAAGGGCTGCATGGTCAAGATCCCCGCCAAGGCGGGCAATGGCGGAAGGCTTTTCGGCTCGGTGACTTCCAAGGAGGTCTCCGACGCTCTGAAGGCCCAGTTTGGCTTTGATATCGCCAAGACCAAGATCGTTATGACCGATCCCATCAAGTCCTTCGGTACTTACCAGCTTAAATGCAAGCTGGGCTATGAGATCAGCGGCACCATCAATGTGGTGGTGTGCGAGGAATAAGACTTACGGTCAAGGGCCGGGCCGGTTTGGAACCGGCCCCTACAGACGGAAAACCTTCCCCCCCTTTAAAACCGTAGGGCCCGATGACTCATCGGGCCGCTTCCCGCCCAGGCACGGTCTCACGCTTCAAATTTTCCCCTTATCCTCAAACGGGACAAGCCCCCACCCCATCATCAGGAGGTGACCCAAATGGATGAACTGGTATCCCGTCAAATGCCCCATTCCACCGTAGCCGAGCAGGCGGTGCTGGGCTCCGCCCTCATCGACGAGCGGTGCATTCCCGGGATCATTGAAAAGCTGAAGCCGGAGGATTTTTACCTCCGACAGAACCGAGAGCTTTTTGAAACCATCTGCTCCATGTTCAACTACTCCGAGACCATCGACCCCGTCACCATTCTGGAGAAGATGAAGCAGACCGGAGTCTATGACGAGAACACCTCCTACGATTATATCCGGCAGCTGATGATGACCACGCCCTCCGCCGCCAATGTGGAGGAGTATATCGGCATTGTCCGGGACAAATCCCTCCTCCGCCAGGTGGCCGAGACAGCGGGAGCCATTACAGGCATGGTCCAGGAGGGATCCGCCACCGCTCAGGAAGCCCTGGAGGCCGCCGAGCAGAGGATCTTTGCCATCCGCCGGGGCCGGGCCTCCCAAGGGCTGGAGCATATCTCCAGCGTGATCTACACCCTTTACGACCGTTTGAGCGAACTGGCGGCCAGCGACTCGGCAGTTCCGGGACTGTCCACCGGCTTTTCCGACGTGGACGCCGCCATTGCCGGTCTCAACAAATCAGACCTCATCCTTCTGGCCGCCCGTCCCGGCATGGGCAAGACCTCCATGGCCCTTAACATACTTCTCCACGCGGGAAAGTTTTCCGGCAAGGCGGTGGTCTACTTCTCCCTGGAAATGAGCCGGGAACAGCTTGCCATGCGCCTTATCTCCAACGAGTCCTTCGTGGACCTGAAAAAGCTTATTACGGGGCGGCTGGGGGAGGACGACTGGGACAAGATCGCCGCCGCCTCCGCCGCTCTCAACCAGACCAATATCCTGATCGACGACAATCCCATGCTCTCGGTCTCCGACATGAACGCCAAGTGCCGCCGGGTGGAAAACCTGGGGCTGGTGGTCATCGACTACCTTCAACTCATGACCTCCGCCGGAGGTCCAGGCCGGTATGGGGACAACCGGCAGCAGATCGTCAGCGATATCTCCCGCGCCTTGAAGATCATGGCCAAGGAACTGAACGTACCCGTTCTCTGCCTCAGTCAGCTTTCCCGTGCCAACGAGTCCCGCTCGGACAAGCGGCCTATGCTCTCCGACCTGCGGGAATCGGGCGCCATCGAACAGGACGCGGACATCGTCATGTTCCTCTACCGGGAGGGCTACTATGACCCGGATACCGAGGACCGGAACCTGGCCGAGTGCATCATTGCCAAAAACCGCCACGGTGAAACGGGAACGGTGGAACTCCAGTGGCTGCCCGAATTTACTACCTTCGCCTCCATCGACCGGCGGCATGAGGAGGATTACTAACGTGTGGGAAGACCTTATCCCCCCCGGCTCCAGGGTACTCTGTGCCGTCTCCGGCGGAGCGGACTCCATGTGTCTGCTCCATATGCTCTCCCGTCGGGAGGATATCTCTCTTATGGCGGCCCACTTCAACCACCAACTCCGGGGAGAGGAGGCAGACCGGGACGAACAGTTTGTCCGCTCCTGGTGTGAGGAGTACGCCATTCCCTTTCATCTGGGTTCCCAGGATGTGAGGGCCGAGGCTCAGCGCCGCAGGATGGGAATCGAAGAGACCGCCCGGGCCCTGCGATACGGCTTTCTCTCTCAGTTGGCTATAAAGGTCAAGGCCGACCGTATCGCTACCGCCCACAATGCCGGGGACAACGCTGAGACGGTGCTGATGCATCTGCTTCGGGGCAGCGGCCTTCAAGGCCTCACCGGTATTGAGCCTGTCCGCTGGAAATATGTCCGGCCTCTTCTCACCACCAGTCGGAAGGAGATCGAAGCCTACCTTATCCAACACGGCGTTCCCCATGTGGAGGACAGCTCCAACGCCGACGACACCTATACCCGCAACCGGGTGCGGCACCAACTCATTCCCCTTTTGGAGGAGATGAACCCCGGTTTTGTCCGCCGTCTTTCCTCCGCCATTCCCCGGCTTCGCTCGGACAACGATTGTCTCAATGATCTGGCCCGGCAGATTTTCCGTCAGGCTGGGCGGCGGGGGGAGGACCTGGTCATTCCCATCGCCGCCGTTACCCAGGCCCCGGTCCCGGTGGCCTCCCGGGCAGTGCGGATGCTTCTGGCCGAGGCCGCCGAGGGGGACTGGGACTGCTCCGCCGCCCACATCGATTCGGTGCTGGCCCTGTGCGGCGCCGCCTCCCCGTCGGCTCAGGCTTCCCTTCCCCATCGGCTTACCGCCCGGCGGGAATACGGCCTTTTGACATTGACCCATGACCTTCCGCCTCAACCTCTGGAGGCCATACCTCTTCAGGAGGGGGTCAATCCTGTTCCCGGCCTTCCCTGGACGGTGATCCTGCACTCCCCTCCCTGGCCGGGACTGGTGGTCCGCGCCCGCAGTCCGGGAGATAGGCTTACTCTTTCAAACGGTCACACAAGGACCTTAAAAAAGCTTTTTATTGACCAAAAGGCCCCCCGCTGGCGGCGGGACCTTATTCCTGTGGTAGCGGACGGCCAGGGCGTCATTGCCGTAGCCGGACTGGGCTCTAATTTGTCGCACCCCTGCCGTGGGCAGGTACGAATTATCGATCACAGAAAGGGAGAGGATATGCATGACGAACATGAGAGATGATATCGACCACATCCTGATCTCGGAGGCCGACCTTCAAAAGCGGGTGGCCCAATTGGGCGAACAGATCAGCGCCGACTATGCCGGAAAAGCCCCATTGCTCGTCAGCGTCCTTCGGGGCTCCTTTATTTTTATGGCCGACCTTACCCGGCATATCCAGCCCTTCTGCCAGGTAGACTTTATGGCGGTGTCCTCCTATGGAGCGGGCACCAGTTCCTCGGGCCAGGTGAACATTGTAAAAGACCTGACCGACTCCATTGAGGGCCAGGATGTGATCGTGGTGGAGGATATCCTGGACAGCGGCAATACCCTCTCCTACCTCTTCCAACTTCTGGAGGCCAGGAACCCTGCCTCCCTGCGGCTTTGTACCCTGCTGGATAAGCCCTCCCGCCGGACCAAACCCATCGCCGCCGACTATGTGGGCTTTACCGTCCCCGATGAATTCGTGGTGGGCTACGGTCTGGACTATAACGAACTCTACCGCAATCTCCCCTATATTGGGGTCCTGAAGCCCTGCGTCTATGAGAAGGGCTAACGAAAGGATGTGCTTCCCTCTTGGATAAAAAGATCAACGCCAGAGACCTTGGCTTCCTCAGCCTGGTCCTGGTGATCCTGGCGGTGACTGTGTTTGCCCTGCGGGGCCTGCTGGACGCCTCCGCCAGCCCCTCCTCTGCCGACGTGCGGACCCTCATTGAAAACTGTCAGGTGGATACCGTTCTGGTAAAGGACGGTCAGCTTACCATGAAGCTGAAGGAGCCCTGGAACGGTCAGGAGATCGTTACCACCAAGCTCTACAGCACCGACCTTTTCTACGAGGAATTCAACGACATCCTCATTGCCCAAAAGCGCTCGGGGGTCCTCACCGACTACAACTACCAGCGGGATACGGAAGTCTCCTGGTGGCTGGAGTTGTTGCCCTGGCTTGCCATTCTGGGGCTTTTTGCCCTTCTGTGGTATAACATGATGGTCCGCCAGAATATGAGCGGCGGCGCCGGAGGGGACCGTGCCGCCCGCTTTAGCCGGGCCCGGACCCGCACCCTGGATGAAAAGGGCAAAAAGGTCACCTTTGCCGACGTGGCCGGGTCCGACGAGGAGAAAGCGGAGCTTCAGGAGGTGGTAGATTTCCTGAAGGAGCCCCAGCGGTATTTGAAGCTGGGCGCCCGGATCCCCAAGGGCATCCTCTTGGTGGGCCCTCCCGGCACAGGCAAGACCCTGCTTGCCAAGGCGGTGGCCGGGGAGGCGGGAGTCAACTTTTTGTCCATCTCCGGTTCCGACTTTGTGGAACTCTATGTGGGCGTGGGCGCGGGCCGGGTCCGGGACCTCTTTGACCAGGCCAAGAAGGACTCCCCCGCCATCATCTTTATCGACGAAATCGACGCCGTGGGCCGCCAGAGAGGCGCGGGCCTTGGCGGCGGACACGACGAGAGGGAACAGACCCTGAACCAGCTTTTGGTAGAAATGGACGGCTTCTCCGCCAACGAAGGGGTGGTGGTCCTGGCCGCCACCAACCGGGTGGATATCCTGGATCCCGCCCTTTTGCGGCCCGGACGGTTTGACCGCCAGGTCTACGTTGGGGCCCCCGACGTGAAGGGCAGGGAGAATATCCTGAAGGTCCACTCCCGCAATAAGCCCCTGGCGGAGGACGTGGATCTGAACAAGGCCGCCAAGGCCACCGCCAGCTTTACCGGCGCGGACCTGGAAAACCTGATGAATGAGGCTGCCCTTCGGGCCGCCCGGTTCCGCCGCGGCGTCATCACCATGGAGGACATCCAGGAATCGGTCATCAAGGTACTGGCAGGCCCGGAAAAGAAAAGCCGGGTGATCATTGAGCGGGAACGAAAGCTTACCGCCTACCACGAAGCGGGCCACGCCCTTGTGATACACGCCCTCCCCAGTCAGGATCCGGTCCATCAGATCACCATCGTTCCCCGGGGCATGGCGGGGGGCATGACCATCCACCTTCCCAAGGAGGATGTGAGTTACCAGTCCCGGAAGGAACTGACCGACCGGATCGCCGTATGCCTGGGGGGCCGCTGCGCCGAGCAATTGGTGCTGGGGGACATCTCCACCGGCGCGGGCAGCGATCTTCAGCAGGCCAGCCATATCGCCCGGAACATGGTCATGCGCTACGGCATGAGCGACCGTCTGGGCAACGTGGTCTTTGATTCCGGCCACGATGAGGTCTTTATCGGCCGCAGCATGGCCCAGGCCAAAACTTACTCTGAGGAGACGGCCAGCCTCATCGACGAGGAGGTCAAACGCCTTTTGGACGAGGCCTACCGGACCTGCGAGACCATTCTGACAAGGGACCGGGCCTATCTCGACAAGGTTGCCCAGTATCTTCTGGAACATGAGGTCATGGATGCCGAGACCTTTGAAAAGATGATGGAGGGCTGAATCTGTCCCATAGACCCAGGATCCGTAGGGGCGGGTCCCATCGGACAGCCGTTAGCGGCTTTGCCGCTTTACGGATGTCACATACCCGCAGGGGTAGACCCGCCCGCTCGGACGAGAACTTTCCCAGGAAAGGAGGACTCCCCATGACAAAGCCCCGCCGCCTTCCGGCGCTTCTGTGCGCCCTGGCCCTTGTGTGCGCGCTGGTCCTGCCTGTCTGGGGCGTCCCCTCCACCCCCGTCTACCTGCTGGCCGCCAACGACAAGTTCTGCGACCTTCCGGGCGGAGCGCTCCCTGTCGCCATCAACGGTATCATCTATATCCCCTACTCCACCTTTGACCGCAATCTTACCGGTGTGGACCTGGGAGTCTACTATGGGATCACTCCGGAACACGGCACCGTCCTCACCCTCTATTCCGCAAACCGAAGCACCCTTACCTTCCACCTCAATATGAGTCAATGCGAGGACGACCAGGGAAATGTGATGAACTTTTCCGCCACCACACGGGGCAATATTCCCTATGTGCCCGCCTCGGCAGTATGCAACTTTTTTGGACTCCAGTATTCCTTTCTGCCCACCGCCGACCGGGGGACCGCCATCCGTATCAGCAATCCCGCCTCTCCCCATATGGATGACAGCACCTTCCTGGCCTCCGCCCGGAGCGCCATGACCACCCGCTACAACCAGGTACTGCAAAGCCTGTCCCCCAGGCCCACCGCCGTGCCCTCCGCTGCGCCCACTCCGGCTGTCAGCCGTCCTCCCACAGGCAACAACAAGGATATCCGGGTCTATCTCGCCCTGGACGCCTCCCAGTACGCAGGGGAACTTGGGGATCTTTTCCCCTCAGGAGTCCATGCCCTGCTCCTCTTTACCCCCGACTCTCTGACCGGCCAATCCGCCCTCGTCCGAAAGGCCGTGGCTGGGGGGCATTCCGTGGGGATCCTGCTGGAGGGTTCTATGGACGCCCAGACAGCAGTGGAGGAATTGGACCGGGCCAACTCTCTTCTCAGCCACATTGCCCGGATCAAGACCAGGATCGTATCCCTGTCCGGCGCCTCCTCCCTGGGAAGCGTACTGGAGGAGGCGGGCTGGGTCCTTTGGCGGCCCAATCTCTCTTCCGCCATCGACCCCGGCGCCATCCAGACTCTGCTGGGGACCCGTCCGGCCACCTTCCGCATGGACCTTACCGCCACCTCCGCCGCCCTTATCCCCCGAGTGGCCTCCACCCTTCAACGGGGGGGCTACGACCTGCGGCGGCCTCTGGAAACAGAACTTTCTCAATAAGCCGGCAGTCTGAAAACAGCAGACCGCCGGCTTATTTTTCTGTAACGAATAAAGGGCTTGTAAATTTTCTCCAAAGTCCTTATAATAAGGATTACGACATTCCAAACCATGGAGAGAGGAAGTATCCCTATGGAACGCACCCATATTTCTCAGATCTTTGCCGACAAGGACCGCTTCGGCGGACAGACCGTCACTGTCTGCGGCTGGGCCAAAACCATCCGGGACATGAAGACCTTCGGCTTCATTGAACTCAACGACGGCTCCTGCTTCACCAACCTTCAGGTGGTCATGGACGCCAATGTCCTTGCCAACTACAAGGAGATCGCCGCCCAGAACGTAGGCGCCGCCCTCATTGTGGAGGGGACCGTGGTCCTGACCCCCGAGGCCAAGCAGCCTCTGGAGGTAAAGGCCTCCTCCATCCTGGTGGAGGGAGCCTCCACCCCCGACTATCCCCTTCAGAAAAAGCGCCACAGCGTGGAGTTCCTGCGGACCATCCAGCATCTCCGCCCCCGGACCAACCTTTTCTCCGCTACCTTCCGGGTCCGCTCCGCTGCCGCCTACGCCATCCACAACTTTTTCCAGAGCCGGGGCTTTGTGTATGTCCACACCCCCATCATCACCGCCTCCGACTGCGAGGGGGCCGGAGAAATGTTCCGGGTATCCACCCTGGATCCGGAGAACCCTCCCAAAACAGAGGACGGGCAGGTGGACTTCACCCAGGATTTCTTTGAAAAACCCGCCAGCCTCACCGTCTCCGGCCAGCTCAACGCGGAGAACTTCGCCATGGCCTTTGGGGATGTGTATACCTTCGGCCCCACCTTCCGGGCAGAAAAGTCCAACACCCAGCGCCACGCCGCCGAGTTCTGGATGATCGAACCGGAGATGGCTTTCTGTGACCTGGCCGGAGACATGGACATTGCCGAAGCCATGATAAAATCCGTCATCAAAGAGGTCATGGAAAAGTGCCCCAGAGAAATGGACTTCTTCAATTCCTTTGTGGACAAGGGTCTGAAGGAACGGCTGGAGCATGTGGCCTCCTCCGCCTTCGGCCGGGTGAGCTACACCGAGGCCATCGACATTCTCCAAAAGTCGGGCAAAAAGTTTGACTATCCCGTGTCCTGGGGTTGCGACCTCCAGACGGAGCATGAGCGCTACCTCACCGAGGAACACTTTAAAAAGCCGGTCTTTGTCACCGACTACCCCAAGGAGATCAAGGCCTTTTATATGCGGGCCAATGACGACGGCAAGACGGTGGCCGCCGCCGACTGCCTGGTCCCCGGCATTGGCGAGATCATCGGCGGCAGCCAGCGTGAGGAGCGGCTGGACCTTCTGGAGGCACGGATCAAGGAACTGGGCATGGATCCCAAGGACTACTGGTGGTATCTGGACCTCCGCCGCTACGGCTCCTGCCGCCACGCGGGCTTTGGCCTGGGCTTTGAAAGGCTGGTCATGTACCTCACCGGGGTCTCCAATATCCGGGACGTGCTGCCCCATCCCAGAACCGTTGGCAACGCGGAGTTTTAAAAACAGCAAAAATGGGAGCGGCCCAAGGCCGCTCCCATTTTCATGCTCTTTCTTATATCTCCAGCCAACTCTTCAACTCCATCAGATCAGGAGCGATATGGACATAGGGGAACTTCTCAAATTCCCCCGCCGGGGTGGTGCCGTTCAGCACCGCCGAGAAGTCTACTCCGGCGTTCTGGGCCGTCCCTGCGTCGATCACCGTATCGCCGCAGTATAGCACCTCACCCTTTTCCACTCCCAGTTCCGCAATGGCGGTGTTAAGTCCCTCCGGGTCGGGTTTGGGGAACTTTACCATCTCTCCGCCAATGGTGACAGCCATCAGATCCAAAAGCTCATACCGCCGCAGGATATCCCGCAGGGTGGTGGCCCGCTTGCTGGTGACCACCCCTACCTTCACCCCCTGAGCATGAAGGGCGCGCAGCAACTCTTCCGCTCCGGGAAAAAGCTTCGTCAGTTCCGCCTGGCGGCCCTCCACCTTCTCCTGGAACCAAGCACGAAACTCCCGGCGTTTGGCCTCGCCGGACTCCCCGGTGATCATGGTGAAACCGTCCTCCAGAATGTAACCCACCGTATGGCGGACCGCCTCCAACTCAGGCCTGGGATAGCCCATCTTCTCAAAACCATAGCAGTACCCCTCAAAAATAGAGGCGGTAGCGTCGCCCAGGGTATAATCAAAATCAAACAGCGCGGCCTTATATTTCATAGAGATCCCTCCCAAATTTTGCCCATTCTACCATTCCCCCGCTCCCGTGTCAAGCCCTGCAATTTCTTCTTGACAACCCTCTCCACATCTGTTAGAATAGTTTAAGCTGTTGGACAGCCTTTCAGCTTTGCTGGTTTAGCTCAGTTGGTAGAGCAGCTGATTTGTAATCAGCAGGTCGGGGGTTCAAGTCCGTCAACCAGCTCCAAACGGAGGAGTTCCAGAGTGGCCAAATGGGGCAGACTGTAAATCTGTTGCGTATCGCTTCGGTGGTTCGAATCCACCCTCCTCCACCACAAAGGAAACCCGCCTCACCCAATGGGTGAGGCGGGTCCTTTTTTATGTGGGGCCCCTTTAAGCCCCCGCTGTCCGGTCCAGTAACCCTGCCCGGTCCATCCAGACCAAGGGCTGAAGACTGCTTTCCCATATGTTGACCGCCCCGGTCTTGTCCATATTGACCACCCCGGCCCGGATGGCCTTGGTACACGCCTCCCTGGCCCAGTCCGGCATATCCTTCACATAATGAAACAGCTTCATTTTCTCGTGGGGCAGGCCGCCCCCGGCCTGCCCTCCCTCTGCTCCCACTCCCCTTAGCCGCTCCTTGAACGCCGCCCAGGCCCCGGCGTCCATCAGATACGCCGGACAGTGCTTCCCCGTCACGTCAAAGTGCCGCACCACCCGCTCCATGGGAATGTGGTACTTCTCCATCAGTGCCCGCCCCAGTTCCGCCGCGCACTGAAGCGTAGTCTCTGAGGCCATCCTCTGCCCGTTTCGGGCGGTGCCGCACATTTCGATAGAGATACTGTTGCCGTTGGTCACTACCCCGTAGAGGCTCCCGCCGCCGGTCTGGGGGCAGTCGGCCCACTTCTTTCCCCCCACCGACCAGGCCGTCTCCAGATCCTCCACCGACTGGTAGATCTCCCCATCGTCCACAAAATAGTGGGCCGACGCCTGTACCACCGTATTCTGGTAGTATTTGGCATTGTTCACCGCCTTGTCCCCTTCATTTCCGGTATAGTGGAAGCAAAGGTATTTGATCTGCTCCGCCCTTCTCTGCCCACCCCGGTTTTTGGGATGGCAGGGCAGGCGCTTCACCGTATCCATGATATTCATTTCTTTTCCTCCATTCTGTAGGGCTGATTCACAAATCGCCCGCTTACTCCAACTCCGGCAGCCCAGCTACGGAGGTCAGCAGGGACAGGATCCCCGCCAGCATAGCAGCCGAGCAAACCATGGCCCAATTGACCTCTCCCAGCACAGCCGCCGTCCCGATGGTGGCAACCGCCGTCTGGGCTACCGTCTTCACCGCACGGACCCCCGCCGCCTTCCACCACTTCTTTGTCTTTTCGCTCATGCTTCTACCTTCTCCTTTTATATGTATGTTTTATTTTCCGTTCCATTCCGCTATTCCGGTTTATGGAACCCCTCCAGATCCTCGATCCGATGATTGATGACCCGAAGCTTTTCCTCCTGAACCTCCGTCCTCTCCTCCAAATGGTAGGTCCGCTCCACCAGATTGTTGTGGGCCTGTACCCGTTTTTCCAGTTCCTCCAACCGGTAGACAATGAGGGCCGACGACTTCCTGTTCGCCAGATAAGCCCCCGCCAGCGTCCCCACCAACGCCAGCGCCGCCACGATTATGTTTTCATTCATCCTTCTTCTCCTGTCTCCTCCTGTCGAAACTTTTAGCTTGCGCTTTTTCTCTGTTTGAGATATACTTTTACCTGTAAAAGGTATGCCGTTTAAATGTGAAGGCTATTAACAGCCGGACCCACTTTGCGGTACGCCTTTCCTTCTTTATACACAGAAACGGTTCTTCCACATCCTTAGCACGACCGAGTCCTCCCGCAAAAGGGAGCTCTCTCCTGTTCGAGCGCACACACAGGTGCGTCCCTACGATCGAAACGAAAACCGTCCCACACCCCCCGTAGGGGCGGACCTATGTGTCCGCCCGGCCCTTGCCCTTACGCCCGTTATTGCGAGGCCCGCAGGGCCGTGGCAATCTGTTCTTTGCCTTTGCCTTACCCTTCAGAACACAGGGGACACAGGAGAGACCGTTCTTTTGTGCTCCGAAATTTTTATTGACATTGCTTTCTTTTGGGAATATACTAATTATTAGAAGAGTAACCATCCAGCGTCTTGGACGTTTGGCCTTGGGCAGGATTCTGCACAGGCATGGAATTGGCACTCTTCTTTTTTATTACATAATCCGAACTTTGCATGAAAATATTGTGTGTTTCGGACACAGGGGGACGGTTCTTCTGTGTTCTCA
>CANOHR010000012.1 GCA_947565875.1 uncultured Pseudoflavonifractor sp. | reverse complement strand
ATAGAGGAGAAACTTCCCTATCTTCAAAGCTTAGGGGTGGAGACCATCTATCTCTGCCCCATCTTCGAAGGTCCGGAAAACCACCGCTACGGTGCGGCGGACTATGAGAAGATCGATCCCATGCTGGGCTCCGGGGAGAATTTTGCCAGCCTTTGCCGAAAGGCCCATGGGCTGGGTATGCACATTATGCTGGACGGCGTATTCAACCACACGGGTTTTGTCTCCAAATATTTCAATGGCGATGGCTTCTACCCCGGACTGGGGGCTGCTCAAAGCCAGGATTCTCCCTATTCTGACTGGTTTTGTTTTCAGAACTGGCCCCACGAATACACCTCTTGGTGGGGGATCTACTCTCTGCCTACCACCAATAAGGAAAGCCGGAGTTGGCTGGAGTACATTACGGGAGAAAATGGGATCATTCGTTCCTGGCTCCGGGCGGGCGCCGACGGCTGGCGGCTGGACGTGGCCGACGAATTGCCTGATTTTGTGGTCCACGCCATTCATAAAGCGGCCCGGGCGGAAAAACCCGACGCCGTTATCATTGGCGAGGTGTGGGAGGACGCATCCAACAAGATCGCCTACGACGTCCGCCGGAAGCATGTGTTGGGCGGACATTGTGACGGCGTGATGAACTACCCTGTCCGCAATGCCATTCTGGGCTTTCTTTTGGGCGGAAAGGGGGACTGGCTTCAGGATGTGGTAGAGACGCAGCGGCAGAACTATCCCAGATGGGCCTTCTATTCCGGGATGAACTCCCTGGGGACCCATGATACCCTCCGGATCCTCACCCTGCTGGGAGAGGAGAACGACCGGCGGGGGGACACCTCCCGGGATTGGCGTTCCCAATACCGGCTCTGCCCGGAAAAGCGGACTCTGGCCGTCAAGCGGCTGAAGCTGGGCAGTCTCCTTCTCTACGCCCTTCCCGGCTCCCCCACCCTCTACTATGGGGATGAGGCGGGGATGGAGGGCTTTGAAGACCCCTTCAACCGCCGTACCTTCCCCTGGGGCGAAGAGGACCGGGAACTTTTAAGCTGGTTCACCGCTTTGGGCAAGGCCAGGAAGGAGCTTTCCCCGCTCCGTAAGGGAGAGCTTGAGTGGCTCACCTGCCGGGGACGGCTGGTCTCCTTTATCCGATCCTGGAAGGGCGAGCGGGTGATCGCGGCGGTAAACGCCGGGGAGCGGGAGGCCGTTCTGGAACTTCCCGACGGCGCCCGCCTTCGCCTGCCCCCCATGAGTGGAAGATTGATGGGCTGGGATGGAGAAGGTTTCTCCTCCCTTCTGTAAATATTTTTGTTCCATTCAAAGATTGGTAAAGATTTTGTTCTATAATGGACGAAAAAGTCCAAGGAACCGCCTTCGGGCCGGTCCGAAAATCCCCGAAAAGAGGTGGGCATAGTGAAAAAAAGGTGGATGGCGCTTATGTGCGCGCTGTGTTTGCTTTCCCTTCCGGTCCATGCTGCCGAGTCGAGCTATTTTGACATTGCGGGGGACGAATGGTTTGTAGAGGCTGTGGAGGCCGTGACCGAGGAAGGGATCATGACCGGATTGGAAGATGGGATATTCGGTCCCTATGAGCCGGTGACCCGTGCCACCATTCTCACCGTGATCTGGCGCCTGGAGGGTTCTCCCGTCATGTCGGTGGAGGAGCCTTTTCCCGACGCGGCAGAAGACTGGTATGCCGGGGCTGCCGCCTGGGCCAAGGGAACGGGGATCGCCTCCGGGTACGCCGACGGCACCTTTGGCGGCCGGGATCCGGTGACCCGGGAGCAGCTGGCCTGCTTCCTCTACCGCTACGCCCAGTATAAGGGGGAACCTCTGGCCACCGGCGCCCTGGGACTTTTTAGGGATGCCGACGCCGTATCCGGCTGGGCGGAGGAGGCTGTCCGTCATGCCGTAGGAATGGGACTTCTTCAGGGGAACGATGTGGGCAGGCTGGATCCTCAGGGTATTGCCAACCGGGCCGCTCTGGCCATCATGCTCCAGCGGATGCAGACTCCGGCAGTGGGTTGAGGATTTGTGACTATTTTGGAAACGATTTGTGAATTGTGGCTGGAAATTCTTGACTAAGATCAAATTTTGGGATATGCTCCCTTCAAAACAGTACCAAAATGAGAAAAGGAGCCGCAAAGACATGGATCGTATCCTTATGAACTATATCCAGGTGAGCCAGCATTTGTCCCAGCAATTCCGCAGTCACTTTGGAAAGTTGAACCTTACCTTCCCTCAGGCCTTGGCCCTCAGCGTTTTGGGTTCCGAGGGTCCCATGCCCATCAGCAAGCTGGCGGAAAAGATGGGCAGCGCCAATTCTACCATATCCGGTATTGTAGACCGTCTGGAGCGGCTGGAGTTGGCCAAGCGGACCCGCTCAGAACTGGATCACCGGGTCATCTATGTGGAGGCCACCGAAAAGTATATTGAACTCCGCAACAAGGCTAAAACGGGTGTTAACGAGTATTTCAGCGGCCTTCTGGATATCCTGAAGCCGGAGGAGCGGGAGGAAGTGGCCCACGCTCTGGAGCTTTTGGACAAGGCTTTGACCAGCCGGCAGCAGTAAGGTGCCGGTCGCCTTCTATTAGAATAGACATATAGTACCCGGAGGGGCCTGGGGCCTCTCCGGGGATCCTTATCATGTCAGACAGGAAAGGAGAGAATGGGATGAAGACTTCCTACGGCTACGACACCTACCGGGGACGTACGAAACTCCAGACCGCCCTGACCGTCCTCATCTGGATCCTGGTGGCGGTACTCCTTCTCTCTGTGGCTGCCTTTTTCTTTTTGCAAAAATATATGGTCTATACCGACGATGGTCAAGCCCGGTTGGAACTGCCTTTTTTGCAGCAGGTCAGTCCCCCGCCCAGCGCGCCCATCCAAAGTGAGCCTCTGGTCATCGTTACTGCGGAACCCACCCCATCGTCTACCCCTGAGCCGACGCCCATGCCCATCCAGGTCCCTGAGATCGTTCCGGTCTCTCTGTTTCGGGCCGCTGTTACAGAGGGAAATGGACTGCAGCTGGTGGCCGCCGGTGGAGGCAACGCCGCCCTTCTCAACCTGAAGGCCAACGACGGCTCCCTGGGATATGTCTCCGCACTTCCCCAGGCCATCTCTCTGCGAAGCTCCGAGTCTGACCCAAAGCTTAACGACCAGCTAAAACTTCTGACCGGGTCCGGACTTTATACCGTGGCCCGGATCTCCTGCTTCAAGGATAATCTGGCTCCCAAGGCCGATCCATCCCTGGCCATCAAGACCAACAGCAATTATAACTGGCGGGACGGGGAAGATACCCGGTGGATGAACCCCTCCGTGGAAGCGGTCCGGGAGTATGTGGTTCAGATCTGCGGCGAACTTGCCGCTATGGGCTTTGACGAGCTTTTGCTGGACAATGCCTGCTGGCCTACTACAGGACGTCTGGAATATATCAAGGAAGGAAGCGACTATGACCCTTCCAACCTGACCGGGAGCCTGGAGGCTTTCTACGAGGAGGTGCGAAAGGGCCTGGAGGGGCAGGATATCCTTCTCTCTATCGCTGTGAATGCCGGTGCACTTACCGGAGAAGAGCCCCGCAGCGGCTTGACTGCGGCCCTTTTGGGGGAATACGCTGACCGTGTGTACGTTCTTGGCGCGGAGAGCAGGGGGGCCTGTGACGATGTCCTCGCCGCCGCAGGACTTTCCGGAAACGCGGTGCTTTATGTGGACCCGGCCCTTACCGATCTCTCCACCACAGGAAAAGGGATCTGTATGCCCTGAAGGAAAATGATAAAAGACCGCCGCCCGATGGGGCGGCGGTCTTTGTGCTAAAATGACTGGGGAAATGCGGAAAAAAGCATACAGGCTTGCATTGGGAAGAATTTTTTACTATAATTTTTTTGCCAATTACCCCAAGTGAAGGAGCAAACCATGAAAAAGAAGAGAAGAGACAGGAACTTACCCGGCCTTTTTGCGGCGGTTCTTTTATTGACCGTCTTTTTTCCCAGAGCCATGGCTGCCCAGGAGCCGGCCATCAGCGCCGAGGGAGCCGTAGTCATGGATTTTGATACGGGAGAATTCTACTATGAAAAAAATGCGGACCTTCCCCGGCCGGTTGCCAGCATGACAAAGCTGATGAGCCTTTATCTGGTCTTTGAGGAGATGGAGGCCGGAAACCTGTCCCCGGATAGCCTGATTGCCGCCGGAGCAAGGGCTGCGGCTATCTCCAACAACTCCCTTTACTCCGGTCTGGAACGGCTTCAGGCCGGGGAGAACTACCGGGTGGAGGATCTTATTCGGATCATTATGACCAAATCCTGCAATGGCTCGGTCCTGGCGTTGGCGGAACACATTGGCGGGACGGAGGAAGCATTTGTAAAGCGGATGAATGAGACGGCGGCCAGGTGGGGGCTCAATGCCCGTTTTGCCGACAGCTTTGGCTTTCAGGACGATGGAAACGCCGTCTCTCCCCGGTCCATGGCCATTCTGGCCCAGCGGCTTATCGCAGATTATCCCCAGATCTTGGACTATTCCTCCCTGCCCGAGACCGTCTTTCAGGACAGAAGCTTTCTTTCCACCAATACCCTTCTCCGGGAAGGGATGGTGGAGGGGATCGACGGGCTTAAGACAGGCACCACCGACGGAGCCGGCCACTGCTTTACCGGGACCGCCCAGCGGGAGGGGCGCCGGATCATCTCAGTGGTCATGGGTGCATCCGGCCACACCGCCCGGATGCTGGAAAGCCAGACTCTTCTGGAATACGGCTTTGCCTGCCGTCAGGTCCGGGAAGACGCCTGGAACGCCATTCGGGAAAGCTTTCACGCAGACCTTGCAGCCCGAAGCCCTCTCCGGGCCAATACGGAGGTCATCCTTACCGCTGCCCTCTCCGGACTGACGGCGGAGGCGGGAGGACAGGTCCACTGGGAGGTGGAGGGGCTTCCCGTGGAGGGCTCGGAGCGCGCGCTCTGGCTGATGAACGGCGCTACGGCAGAGACCTCCGTGTTGGTTCCCGCCGGAGACGAGCCCCTTTCCGCCGCCCTGGTAGTCACCCTGCCCGACGGAACGGTCCTTCGTCAGGAGGCTCAGCTTCCCCGTGATGAAGGAGAGGTCACCTTCACCGGACGGATGGGGGTCCGCAGGTTGGAACTTTACCCGGAGACCTCTTTTCGTGTTCCCTTCCAGATCCGCTGCGATCAGGAGGTGTACTCTGTGACTCCGGCAGGCTGGTATTTGGATGGGGAGCCTATCCCTTTCTTCCAGAATGCCGCTTTCCGGGTAGGGCCGGAGGGCAGGAGGTCCGGTTACAACCTTTTTGGGGGGGAATTGTCCCCCGGAGAACACCTTCTGGAGTTCCGGCTGAACCCGGAGGGACTTCCCGGTGTGGAGCAGGCCAGCTTTCCCCTGGAACTGCTGATCCTGGAGGATCCGGAGGATATTTTTACTCATAACCCGGAGGGGGAGGCTGCATAGAAGAAGACGGAAAGCTTTCAACAGCTTTCCGCCTTCTTTTTTTTCTTGCAGTACCGGTCCTCCTCGCTGAAGACACAGCCGCAGTATTTTTGCATATAAAGCCCCAGCTCCCGGGCCTCGGTCTGTCCCTCCCTATAGAGAGGGGAAAAATCATAGGGAGCAAATTTTACGCCATATTGAGAGGCCAGCTTCTCCCCTGTGTCAAAAATGAGAGGGGTATTCTGGTAAGGGCTTACCGTCAATGTGGTGCAGAAGGCGTCAAAACCATGTTGGGCGGCATACCGGGCCGTTTCGTTGAGTCGGACGGCGTAGCAGTAGGAGCAGCGGTTTTCGATGTTGTTCGCCACCGCCTGGACGAAAGGGCGAAGGCCGTACTCGTCGATCTCCACCAGTTCCAGGCCGATACTCTGGGCATACTCCCGGAGGCAGTTACGCCGGGCGCGGTACTCGGTAAAGGGGTGGATGTTGGGATTATACCAAAACCCCACAGGTTCGATCCCCTCCTCCCGCAGCTGCCTGATGCAGGCCACCGAGCAGGGGGCGCAGCAAATATGGAGCAAAAGATTCATGGCGCCACCTCCCTTTTCAGATGCTCTTATTGTACCAAAAGCCGCCCCAAATTGCAACCGGACAGGGGACACAGGCGGAATCCACAAAAACAGGGAATGGGACAAAATGAAATCCGTACAATTTTTTCTTGCATTTTCTTTTCCTCCCTGCTATAATAAAGTCTAAATTTACGGACAAATGTTCGCCGTGTGTGGACAAGGCCCGTAAGGGAAGAGGAGGAACCAATCATGAAAAAGAACGTTTTGTCCCTGCTCCTGGCGTCTGCCATGGTCCTGGGCCTGACCGCCTGCGGCGGTGGGACCACGCCCACAGACGATAAGAAGGGTGCCGCCTCCGGCGACAAGGTGGTTCGGATCGGCGTATTCGAGCCTTCCACCGGAGACTCCGGACCGGGCGGCAAGCAGGAGATGCTGGGTATGCAGTACGCCAATCAGGAGACCCCCACCGTAGAGGTGGGCGGTGAGACCTACAAGGTCGAACTGGTTTACGCCGACAACGGCTCCGACGCCGCTAAGGCCCCCACTGCCGCCGCCGAATTGGTGGGCAAGGACGTGGCCCTGGTGCTGGGCTCCTACGGCTCGGGCGTGTCCATCGCGGGCGGTCCCACCTTTGAGGAGGCGGGCCTTGCCGCAATCGGCGTTACCTGCACCAACCCCGGCGTCACCGCAGGCAACGACTATTACTTCCGTATCTGCTTCCTGGATCCCTTCCAGGGTACCGTTCTCGCTAACTTTGCCCAGGAAAAGTTCTCCGCCAAGAAGGCCTACCTGCTGGGCGAACTGGGCAACGACTATGACCAGGGTCTTCTCACCTTCTTTGAGCAGGCCTTCCAGGGGGACGTGGTGAAGGACTCCTTCCCCACCAACACCTCCGACTTCTCCACCTACCTCAACAAGGCTGTGGCTGAGGGCTGCGACGTGATCTTCTGCCCCGTGTCCATCGCCTACTCCACCCAGATCGTGAAGCTGGCCGCCTCCATGGGGCTGGAGACTCCCATCCTGGGCGGCGACACTCTGGACAGCAACATGGTGCTGGAGGCTGCCGCGAATTCCAAGGTCCAACTCTTTGTTTCTACCTTCTATCAGGAGGGCGGCGCCCCTGAGTTCGACAGCGGCATCAAGGCCTGGCTTGCCAAGGATTCCACCGCCATGACCAACAACGGCGGCAACGATACCATCGCCGCCGTTACCGCCATGGGCTACGACGCCTACTATACCGCCCTGGAGGCTCTGAAGGCTGCGGGCAGCGTCAATGCCGCCGATGTGAAGGCCGCCCTGCCGGGCGTGACCTACACCGGTGTGTCCGGCGCCATTGCCTTTGACGCCACCGGCGACGCTGTCCGGGATACCGCCTACATCAAGGTGGCGGACACTGCCAACAACGTTTGGGCTCTGGAGACCACCCAGACCGTAAAGTAAGACCGTTTCAAAACTGAAAACGCCCGGCGGGCGGAGGAGCCGTCCGCCGGGCGTTTTTCCCTTGTCTGGAAAGGCCGTCCCGAAAGGCGGGGAGAAAGCCGCGCCCAAGGGGTAGGGGCGGATCCCGGTTCACCCCGGTTTTCGAGACAGCCTTTCCCCATTAAAGAAGAAAGGGAGGGATCCCTATGCAGTATGCCCTGTCGATCTTCCTCTCGGGCATTTCCCTGGGAGGACAGTACGCCCTCATTGCCATCGGCTATACCCTGGTCTACGGCATTTTGCGACTCATCAACTTTGCCCACGGAGACGTCTTTATGGTAGCGGGTCTTTTTATGGTGTATCTCAGCACCTTCTTTCCCCTGTGGGTGGCCCTTCCCCTGATGCTGGTCCTCACCGTGACTCTGGGCTTTGCCATTGAGCGTGCGGCCTACAAACCTCTTCGCTCCGCCCCCCGTATGTCGGTGATGATCTCCGCCATTGGCGTAAGCTACCTTTTGCAAAACCTGGCTACCTATGTGACCGGAGGTCTTCCCAAGAGTTATCCCGAGCTTCCCCTGCTGTCGGGCAGCGTGACCATCGGCGGTGTGTCCACCAAGTGGGTCACCGTCATTACCCCCTTCCTGGTCATCGCCCTGGTCTTTGTTCTCACCCAACTCATCAACCACACCAAGGTGGGTATGGCTATGCGGGCAGTGGCCAAGGATTTTGAGACCAGCCAGCTTATGGGCATCAAGATCAACTCGGTCATCTCCATGACCTTTATTATCGGTTCCTTCCTGGCCGGGGTGGGCTCCATGCTCTACTTTACCAACTACCCCTCCATCGTTCCCCTTTCCGGCGCCCTTCCCGGCCTTCGGGCCTTTGTGGCGGCGGTGTTCGGGGGGATCGGTTCCGTACCCGGCGCGGTGGTAGGGGCCTTCATTATCGGCATGAGCGAGAGCGTCATCAAGGGCTCTCCCTTCAGTATTTTTTCCGACGCCTTTACCTTTGCCCTTCTCATTGTGATCCTGGTGGTCAAACCCACCGGCCTTTTCGGTGAGAAGGTCACGGATAAAGTCTAAGGGGGTGGGATCTATGATCAAAGAAAAGAAAATCAAGACCGGGGCCTTTGTGGCTCTTGTTTGTGTGACCCTTCTTCTCATCCTGACCGTCGTGCTGGAAAATGTGCTGGATCCCACCAGAAACATTATGCTCTTTACCGTGCTGAAAAAGGGAGCGGTATACGCTTTGGTGGCCTCCTCCATGAACTTGCTCAACGGCTTTACGGGCCTCTTTTCCCTGGGTCAGGCGGGCTTTATGCTGCTGGGGGCCTATACCTACGCCATCCTCACCATCCCTAACGCCAGCCGGGACAGCGTCTACTATCTCTACGGTGGCTCGGCCATCCACTTTTCCCTCCCCGAACTCTTCGGGGGCGGCGCCTTCGGCCTCATTCTGGGGGTCCTGGTGGCCCTTATTCTAGCGGGACTGGTGGCGGCGGGGGTGGCTTGGCTCATTGGCCTTCCCGTGCTGCGGCTGAAATCTGACTATCTGGCGATTGCTACGCTGGGTTTTGCCGAAATCATCCGGGCGGTATTCCAGTGGGATAAGCTGGGCCCTGTCACCAACGGCGCCAACGCTCTGAAAAGCTTTCCCACCTTCTCCAGCTTTAATATTCCCGGGGGATTGCGGCTGTCCACCTTTGTAGCGTTTTTGCTGGCCTCGGTGTGCATTGCCGTTATCCTGCTGCTCATCAATTCCTCCTACGGCCGGGCCTTTAAGTCTATCCGGGAGGACGAGGTCGCCGCTGAGGCTATGGGGATCAACCTTGCCAGGCACAAGCGGCTTTCCTTCTGTATCTCCTCCTTCTTTGCCGGAGTGGGGGGCGGCATGTTCGCCATGTTCGCCAACCAGGCCCAGGCCAAGACCTTTACCACCGCCATGACCTATGAGATCCTGCTCATTGTGGTCATCGGAGGCATTGGCTCCATCTCTGGGTCCTGCATCGCTTCCTTCCTCTACCTTGCCACCAGTGAGTGGTGGCTGCGGTTTCTGGACAGCGAGATCACCCTTTCAAACGGCTTTAAGGTGCCCCTTCTCCGCAACGGATTTCGGATGGTGGTATTCTCCGTGGTCATTATGATCGTGGTACTCTTTTTCCGCCGGGGCATTATGGGGGATAAGGAACTGCCCAACCTCTTTATGAAGCGAAAAACCAAGGCGGTCGGAAAGGAGGGGGCGAAATGAGCGAAACGGTCCTTCAGGCGGAACACATTACCATGCAGTTCGGCGGCGTGGTGGCGGTAAACGACCTGTCCCTCCATGTGGACAAGGGGGAGATCGTAGCCCTCATCGGCCCCAACGGCGCCGGAAAAACCACCGCCTTTAACTGTATTACCGGAGTTTACGAGCCCACCAACGGCCGGGTCTCCTTCCTGGGTAAGCCCATGGTGGAAAACTATCCTCAGGGCAAAATGCAGAAGCAGTACGCCGGGGAGTACCAGGGGATGTTCACCCAAAAGCTAAGCCCCACCCCCGACTCCATTACCCGGCTGGGTATTGCTCGGACCTTCCAGAATATCCGGCTCTTCGGCGCTCTTACCGTTTTTGACAACGTACTCATTGCCAAACATATGAGGGCAAAGCAGAACTTCCTCTCCGCCACCTTCCGACTTAACGCCAAAGAGGAGAAGCGGATGAGGGAGGAGTCCATGGCTCTTTTGGAGGAGCAGAACCTGGCCCATCTGAAGGATGAGATCGCCGGGAGCCTTCCCTACGGTATCCAGCGCCGGCTGGAGATCGCCCGGGCCCTGGCTACCGATCCCAAGCTGCTGCTGTTGGATGAGCCCGCCGCGGGCATGAATCCCCAGGAGACCCAGGAGCTTACCGACTTTATCAAACAGATCCGCACGGAGTATGACCTGACCGTCTTTATGATCGAACACCATATGGACCTGGTCATGCAGATCTCCGACCGGATCTATGTCCTGGACTTTGGTAAGCTTATTGCCCAGGGCACCCCCGCTGAGGTCCAGAATGACCCGCGGGTCATTGAGGCGTATTTGGGGGTGGCGGAGGATGCTTAAAATCGACGACCTGCGGGTCAACTACGGCGGTATAGAGGCCGTTAAGGGCATTGATTTTGAGGTGCCGGAGGGAAAAATCGTCACCCTTATCGGAGCCAACGGAGCGGGTAAGTCCACCATCCTTCGGACCATCGCGGGACTGGTAAAGCCCGCCACGGGCCGGATCCGCCTTCAGGCGGAGGACATTACCGCCCTCTCCCCCGACAGGATCGTGTCCAAGGGGATCACGTTGGTCCCGGAGGGGCGGCACGTATTTCCCGACCTGACCGTTCTGGAGAACCTGAAGATCGGGGCCTATCTTCGGAAGGATGATCTGGACCACGATCTGGAGTGGGTCTATTCCCTCTTTCCCCGTTTGAAGGAGCGCTCCTGGCAGGCGGCGGGGACCCTCTCCGGCGGCGAGCAGCAAATGCTGGCGGTGGGCCGGGCCCTGATGTCCCGGCCTAAGCTGATGATGATGGACGAACCCTCCCTGGGTCTTGCTCCCCTGGTGGTGAAGGACATCTTCTCCATCATCCGGAAGATCAACGAGCAGGGCGTGACCATCCTTCTAATCGAGCAGAACGCCAACATGGCCCTTCACACGGCGGACCTTGCCTACGTGTTGGAGACAGGTCGTTTGACCCTCTCCGGAACGGGGGAGGAACTGCTGCGGAACGAGGCGGTCAAAAAGGCATATCTGGGATAAGAACAAAAGTGAGAAAGGCCCGGAAGCATTTGCTTCCGGGCCTGGTTTTTTAGCTGTGTGGGGACAAATGTAAATTTAGTGTTGTCCCGTTTTGCCGGTAGGGACAGCAAATAGGCAAGGGCATTGTGCCGGGCGGATAATATCCGCCCGTACAGGTGTGGCACCGCCCTTCCGTAGGGACCGTCGTCCCCGACGGTCCGGCGGGATACCGTTACAGTTCCGTATTTCCTTTTGGCGCAAAGGGAATACGGATTGCCACGGGCCCTTCGGCCCCTCGCAATGACAGGCTGGGGAGGTGATATCGCACCATCTTTCGAAGCTAAATTTTCATTTATCCTTCCTCCAAAAAATACCCCATGGCCGCCTCGTAGCCATAGAGCCCCAGGCCGCAGATCTGTCCTACGCAGGCGGGGGCGGTGACGCTTTTGTGACGGAACTCCTCCCGCTGGTGGACGTTGGAGATGTGGACCTCAATGCAGGGCACATCCACCGCCTTCAGCGCGTCCAGAATGGCGATGGAATAGTGGGTATATGCCCCCGGATTCATAACGATGGCGTCATAGGTCCCCTGGGCGGCGTGAATGGCGTCTACAATGGCCCCTTCGTGGTTGGACTGAAAGCATTCCGCCGTGGAGGAGTGGGCCTGGGCAAAGACCTTGAGCCTTTCACAGAGCGCATGGTAGCCATCCTTGCCGTAGATCTCCGGTTCCCGCTGCCCCAGCAGGTTCAGGTTGGGGCCGTTGATAATAAGAAATTTCATGTCGTTGGTTCCTCCTTTTTATGGCTCGTCCCAGGATGCGACGGCTTCTGCGGCTTCCTTGGCCCGGGCAGCGGTAGAGATGGGGGAGGTAAAGTCGTGGATGGTGGCGTCGGCCCACCGGGCGTAGACTTCCCGGCGCTGGGCCGCCTTTTCCAAAAAGGCTGTCCGGCCTTCCTGGGCCAGGGGGCGGCCCGACAAGTCCTCGTGGTCAAAAATGTCCTCCGGATCCCGGTCCAGCCAAAGGACCACTCCACTCTCCTTCAATGCAGCCATGGCTCCTTCCTGAAGGGGAAGACCGCCGCCGCAGGAGATGATAAGGTCTCTGCGGAGACTGAGGGCCTGGGCCACCCCCGCCTCCAGGGAGCGAAAATATCCCTCCCCCTGGCTTTCAAAAATTTCGGAAACGCTCATGCCCTCCCGGCGTTCGATAAAGGAGTCGGTATCTACCAGCGTTCGTTTGAGCCGGGAGGCTAAAAGCTTTCCCACTGTGGTTTTTCCACAGCCCATCATGCCGATCAAGATAATATTTTTCATCCTTCATACCCCTTAAAATTTCCCAGGATCCTCAAATCCGCCGAGAGTTGGCTCAATTCATGGAGTGTCCCCTCCATATTAAGGGTGGTCAGGTCCCCGGTAAATTCCACAAAAAAGCGGTACTCCCATCCCCGACCGGGGATGGGCCTGGACTCCAGCTTTTGAAGGTTCAGGCCATGGACGGCAAACACCGTCAGGATCTCGTGGAGGGAACCTGTCTGATGGGGAAGGGTGAAGACGGCGGCGATCTTGTCCCGGCCGGAACGCAGTTCCAGAGAGGGGGAGACGGCCACGAACCGGGTAAAGTTGGCGGGGTTGTGGTTGATGGGGCAGGCTAAGATCTGAAGTCCATAGAGCTTGGCTGCCCGCCTGGAGCAGATGGCGGCGGCGGCCCGGTCCCCCGTCTCCTTTACCTGCTTGGCCGAACCGGCCGTATCCAGGGTGGGGACCCGCGCCCAGTCCCGGTGGCCGTCCAGAAACCTGTCGCACTGCATCAGCCCCTGCTCGTGGGAGTAGACGGTGCAGATATCCTCCAGTTCCACGCCGGGGAGGGCGGCCAGGCAATGCTCCACCTTCACCTGCCACTCTCCCACCAGGGAGAAGTCGTACTGGGCCAGCAGATCGTAGACCTGGCGGATGGAGCCGGTGGAGGAATTCTCAATGGGGAGCATGGCATAGTCCGCCTTCCCTTGGGCCAGAGCCTGAAAAACGTCGTCAAACCAGGCAAGGCCCTGGGACCGGACCCCCTCGCCGAAAAATCCGACGGCGGCCTCCTCGGAGTAAGCTCCCGGCTCTCCCTGGTAGACCACCCGGGGGTCTTCCACCGGGTCCCGACGCCACTCATAGGCTTTGAGCCACTGGGCGTAGCCCGGATCCTCCGTGCCCTCCCGGACCACCCTGCGCTGTTGACGGCGGGAAATGGCCAGAATGGATTCATAGAGGGAGGCCACATCCGCTCTTTCGGCGCCCTCCGGGGCCAGGGCAGTCTTGGCGGAGAGGACTTCCTTTTCCCGGGAACTGTCCAGTACGGGAAGCCCCTTTTTCTTTTTATATTCCCCCACCTTCTCTGTAACGGCCATCCGCTCTAAAAACAAGGGGACCAACTGAGCGTCGATGGCGTCGATCCGGGCGCGGTATTGTTCCAATTCGTTCATAACAGATCCTCTTTCAGGAATGGATTGTAGGAGAGGGGCTTGCCCCTCCCATAAGGGCCCCTTTATAGTCCTAGTACCTCACAAACGGCTAAGGCTGCTGCGGCTTCGATAACGGGGACTGCCCGGTGGACCACACAGGGATCGTGGCGGCCCTGGATCTCGATCTCCACTTCCTCCCCTGTCCGCAGGTCCACGCTTTCCTGGGGAAGGGCAATGGAGGGGGTGGGGCGCATGGCCACCTCAAATACGATAGGCATGCCGTTGGTAATACCGCCGTTGATCCCCCCGGCGTGGTTGGTCTTGGTGAGGACCTTTCCATCCCGGACCTCAAAGAGGTCATTGGCCTCCGTACCCCGCATATAGGAAAAACCCACTCCGGCCCCAAAGGAGACCGCCTTCACCGCCGGGACGGCAAAGAGGTATTGGGAGAAGATCCCTTCCACATTGCGGCCAAAATCGGGGGCCCCCAAGCCTGCGGGAAGGCCCCAGACGGCACATTCAATGGAGCCGCCTACGCTGTCCTGGTCGTTTTTGGCCTCCAGGATGGCCCGGCGCATCTCCTCCCCCTTGCCGTCGTCCAGCACAGGAAAGGGCTTGATAGCAACCTCCTTCAGTTCCTCCACATCCTCCCAGGCGCGGTCCAGGATCCCATATATGGCGCTGATATGAGAGGCAAGGTCAATATTTCGCTGAGCCAAAAGCTGCTTTGCTACCGAGCCCGCCGCCACCAGAGGGGCCGTAAGCCGTCCGGAAAAATGCCCCCCTCCCCGGTAGTCCAGGCACCCTTTGCTGGCAATAAATCCGGCGTAATCCCCGTGGCTGGGGCGGGGAGTATAGCGAAGGGCTTCATAGTCCCCGGAGTGCTGGTCGGAATTTTGGATGACCAGGGTAAGGGGTGTTCCGGTGGTCTTGCCTTCAAAAAGTCCGGAAAGGACATGGACTTCATCAGCCTCCTTCCGGGCGGTGGAGAAGCCGTCCGCCTTGGGGGCGCGGCGGGAGAGTTCCCGTTTCATGGCTTCCATGTCAAACTCCAGTCCGGGGGGGACCCCCTCCAGGACCACGCCGATGGCCGGACCGTGGGATTCGCCGAAAATGGTATATTTCATCCTGAGACCTCCCGGATCTTTCCGCCCAGACGGGCATATTCTTCCCAGAAATTGGGGTAGGACTTGCTGACGGATCCCGCCCCTGTGAGGGTGACAGGTTTTTCGCACCGGATAGCGGCAACGGCGGTCATCATGGCGATTCGGTGGTCGTTGAAGGCGTCCACTGTCACCCCGCCGGCCAGGGTCTTCTTTCCCCGGATGGTGAGAAAGTCGGGGCCTTCCTCGATCTCCGCTCCCAGAGCGGAGAGAACGGCGGTGACGGAATGCAGCCGGTCGCTCTCCTTGATCCGCAGCCGCCCGGCGTTAGCGAAGACGGTGGTCCGACCCGCCGCCAGGGCCGCTGCCGCCGCGAGGGGAGGGACCAGGTCGGGATTTTGAGATACATCCACGTTTGCTCCTGTTCCGGCAAAAATCTGTTCCTGAAGTTCCAGATATCGCCAGTCCCCCTGAAGGGAGGGGATCTTCATTCCCTCTACCGCCACCGGATTTCCTAGGGCCCCGGCTGCAAACCAGAACCCGGCCTGGGACCAGTCAGGTTCCACTGTGGTCCGGATAGGTCGGTAGCTTTGGCTGCCGTGGATATAGAAATAGGGGACTCCCTCTCTGGGCTCCTCCACTACCACTCCGGCCTGGAACAGGGCGTCCATGGTCATGAGGATATAGTCCCAGCTTTCGATGGGGGTGGTGGGGATAATATAGCTGTCCCCCCCCAGCAGGGGAAGGGCATAGAGAAGCCCTGTAATAAACTGAGAGGAAACATTGCCGGGGAGGGTATATTTCCCAGGAGATAACAGCCCCTGGACCGTCAATACCCCGTCTTTTTGTTCATAGAAGATCCCCTTCTCCTCAAAAAGGTCGAAGTAGGGCTTTTGAGGCCGCTCCATAAGCCTTCCGTGGCCCATAAAAACGCCCCCTCCCCGAACCGTCAGGGCTGCGGGAATAAGGAAACGGAGAGTGGAGCCGGACTCTCCACAGTCCAGCTGGGGCAGGGCCATGCGCCGAAGGGGAGACATGGCATTGGCTCCCATACCGTGGACCGTGACAGAGTCTTCCTCCCGGTCAAACTCCGTTCCCAACTCCTCCAGACAGCGCAGAGTAGCCTCGATATCCTGAGAAAGGGTCACGTTCCGGATCAGGCTTTCCCCCTCTGCCAGGGCGGCGGCAATGAGGAGCCGGTGGGCCTGGGACTTGGAGGGGGGCGGGGTGACGGAGCCCTTCAATTGTGTGGGGGCGATGGTGAGGGTCATGGGAAGTCCTCCTTGCAAGATGCGGGCGGGTCTGGGACCCGCCCCTACGGAACGTGGGGTGGCTGTGTAGGGGCGGGTTCTAAACCCGCCCCCCCCCCCC
>CANOHR010000011.1 GCA_947565875.1 uncultured Pseudoflavonifractor sp. | reverse complement strand
TAGACCATGGCCTTGTAGGACTTCTCCACCCGGTCCCAGTTGGTGTCCCGGTCCATGGCGTAGTAGCGGCCTGAGATGGTGGCGATCTGGGCGCCGTACTTGTCGCAGGTCTCCTTCATCTGGGCTACAAACCCCTTGCCGGAGGTAGGGGGCACATCCCGGCCATCCATGAAGCAGTGAACAAAGATCCTGGGGCAGCCCAGGTCGTGGGCCATCTTTACCGCCGCCTCGATATGGGTGATGTGGCTGTGAACGCCGCCGTTGGACATAAGCCCGTAGATATGGACCGCCCTGCCCGCCTCCTTGGCGGCGAGCATGGCATTCTTATAGGCCTTGTTCTCAAAGAAGCTTCCATCCTGGATGGCTTTGGTGATCTTGGGCAGATCCTGGAACACCACCCGGCCTGCGCCGATGTTGGTGTGGCCCACCTCGGAGTTGCCCATCTGCCCGTCGGGAAGGCCTACGTCCAACCCGGAGGCGGACAGCTTACAGCCGGGACAGGTGGCAAAGATCTTCTCCAGAAAGGGCTTCCGGGCATTGGCAATGGCGTTGCCCTTTGTCTCCTCCCGAAGGCCGAAGCCGTCCATAATGATCAAAGTAGTCGGAGTTTTACTCATAAAATACCTCTATTCTCAAAAGGTCAGGCGGGTCTGGGACCCCCCCCCACAAGAAGGACAAGCATTTTGTAGGGGCGGGTCCCAGACCCGCCCGAACCTGTGCCTTACTCCTGGTTCGCCGCGTTCACGATAGCCATCAGCTGGTCGGGCTTCAGGGCTGCGCCGCCGATGAGGCCGCCGTCCACATCGGGCTGGGCCAGCAATTCCTGAGCGTTCTTGGGATTCATGGACCCGCCATACTGAATGGTGACGGCCCGTGCTACCCGGGCGCCGTAAAGCTTGCGGATCACGGTACGGATGGCCTCACAGACCTCCTGGGCCTCTGCGGAGGTGGCGGTCTTGCCGGTGCCGATAGCCCAGATAGGCTCATAGGCAAAGACCACATGACGCATCTTTTCAGCGGGGACCCCGGCCAGGGCGCACTTTACCTGATAGGTAATGAGGTCGATGGTGACCCCCAGCTCCCGCTGCTCCAGGCTCTCGCCCACGCAGACAATGGGCCGCAGCCCCGCCTCCAGGGCGGCCTTCACCTTCTTGTTGACGGTAAAGTCGGTCTCATTGTAGTACTGGCGGCGCTCAGAGTGGCCGATGATCACATACTTCACGCCGATATCCTTCAGCATTTCAGGGGACATTTCACCCGTAAAAGCGCCGGAGGACTCATAGTGGCAGTTCTCCGCGCCGATGGACACCCGGCTGTCCTTAAACATACGAATGGCGGCCTGAAGGTTCACGGCGGGTACGCACAGAACCACCTCGCACCACTTGGGACGGCCCAACATAGGCTTAAACTCCTCGGCAAAGGCCTTGGTCTCGGTGAGGGTCTTGTTCATCTTCCAGTTTCCGGCGATGATGGTCTTACGGTAACGACGATTCATGGCTTTCATTTCTCCTATATATCGTAGATTTGTATGATCGTTCTTCCCTATTGCTGGTACTTACGCATCCAGAAGACAGGCAACGCCAGGAAGTTCCTTCCCTTCCATAAACTCCAGGCTGGCGCCGCCGCCGGTGCTAATGTGGGTCATCTTGTCGGCGTAGCCCAGCTGCTGCACCGCGGCCGCGCTGTCGCCGCCGCCGATGATGGTAATGGCCTGGGTCTCGGAGAGGGCCTCGGCCACAGCCTTGGTGCCCACGGCGAACTTCTCGAACTCAAAGACCCCCATGGGGCCGTTCCAGATAACGGTCCCCGCGTCAGCCACGGCGTCGCAGTAGAGCTTTACCGTCTCGGGGCCGATGTCCAGCCCCTGCCAGCCGTCGGGGATCTCCCCTGCCTTGACCACATCGGAGTTGGCGTCGGGAGCGAACTTATCGGCGATGACGGTATCCACCGGCAGCAGCAGCTTCACGCCCTTCTTGGCTGCCTTCTCCACCATCTCGTTGGCGTAGTCCTTCCAGTCCTCCTCCAGCAGGCTGTCGCCCACCTTGCCGCCCTTGGCGGCAGAGAAGGTGTAGGCCATGCCGCCGCCGATGATAATGGTGTCCGCGATCTCCAGGAGGTTATTGATAACGCCGATCTTGGAGGAGACCTTGCTGCCACCCAGAATGGCTACCAACGGACGCTTGGGAGCGGCCAGAGCGCCGCCGATGATCTCCAGTTCCTTCTGAATGAGGAAACCGGAAACGGCGGGCAGATAGTCGGCCACCACTGCGGTGGAAGCATGGGCGCGGTGAACGGCGCCAAAGGCGTCGGAGACATACACCCCGTCATCGCCGGCCAGAGCCGCCATCTTCTTGGCAAGCTCAGGATCTCCCTTGGTCTCCCCCTTCTCAAAGCGGGTATTCTGAAGCAACATGATCTCGCCGCTCTTCAAAGCCGCAGCCTTAGCGGTGGCGTCGGGGCCCACCACATCGTCGGCCAGGATCACCGGCTTACCAAGCAGCTCGGAAAGGCGCTCGGCAACGGGCTCCATCCTGAGGGCGTCCAGAGACTTCTTCCACTTCTCCTCGGTGAGGGTGGCGGGGTCCTTCCCCTTCTCCTCCTGCTTCTTGACCCACTTGTCAAAGCTGGCTACGGGCTTGCCCAGATGGGAGCAGGCAATGACGGCGGCGCCGTTGTCCAGCAGATACTGGATGGTGGGCAGCGCCGCCCGGATACGCTTATCATCGGTGATGACGCCGCTTCCGTCCTTGGCGAGGGGCACGTTAAAATCACAGCGCAGCAGCACCTTCTTGCCCTTCACGTCCACGTCCTTTACGGTCTTCTTGTTGTAATTCATACCTTTGACCTCCTTAATTGATATGTTATACATACGTTGACTTGCCTTCAGTTCGCTTCGGCCATCTCCCCTGCCCCCTTCAGCCCCGGAAAACCGGTCTGCCGCAGGGCCTCATAGGCAAGGATAGCCACGGAATTGGACAGGTTCAGGCACCGGGCCTCTGCCCGGATGGGGATACGGATGCAGCGCTCCCTGTGGGCCAACCGGAATGCCTCGGAAAGACCGGCCGTCTCCTTTCCGAAGAACAGCCAGCACCCATCCCGGAATTTCACCGTGGGGTCCACATAGCTTTTGGCGCCCTTGGAGGTGGCCAGCCAGATATCCTCCGGCTTTTCCACTTCAAAAAGTTCCTCCAGACTGTGCCACACGTGAAGATCCACCAAGTGCCAGTAGTCCAGTCCTGCCCGCTTAACAGCCTTGTCGCTGATGTCAAAGCCCAGGGGCTCCACCAAATGAAGGCGGATCCCCGTGGCGGCACAAGTCCGGGCCACATTGCCCGTGTTGGGGTGGATCTCCGGCTCTACCAGAACGATATTGAGCATGGATGACCTCCCCTTTCCCGGGAAATAGCGCTGCGGCGGCTATTTTCTCTCAGCAAAACGTATTGTACCCCATTTCCCCGATAATTTCAACCAAATTTGGATGAAATTAGAAATCTTTGTGCGGTTTTTATTTCGCTTGTCAAACCTTTCACATTTTGAGGCGCTTCTTCGTATACTTTTCCAAAAATGTTTCGGAAAGTTTTTATTTTATCCTTGTTTCTTTCCTCAGATATGGTATGATGAAAGGACACTTACGGATAAGGGGACAATCGGAATGAACGGACAAAGACTGGTCATTAAGGTGGGTACATCCACCCTTCTCCGCTCGGGAGGCGGCGTCAACCTACGGGAAATGGACGCCCTGGCCCGGGTACTCTCGGACCTGAAAAATATGGGCTACCAGGTGATCCTGGTCTCCTCCGGCGCCATCGGGGTAGGAGCGGGCAAGCTGGGTATGAAGGATCGGCCCCGGGAACTCCGCTTCAAACAGGCCACCGCCGCCGTGGGGCAGTGCGAACTGATGCACCTCTACGACAAACTTTTTGGGGAGTATGGCCAGACTGTAGCTCAGATCCTGCTTACCGACGAAGATGTGGACCACCCGGACCGGGCCGAGCATCTTTCCGGCACCTTCGAGGCCCTTCTGGAGATGGGCTGCATCCCCGTGGTCAACGAAAACGACTCTGTCTCCGCCAGCGAGATCGAGACGGGACAGAAAAAGGTCCTGGGCGACAATGATACCCTCTCCGCCATTGTGGCAGGCCTCTGCAAGGCCGATCTGCTGGTCCTGCTCACCGATATCGACGGTCTCTATGATGCCGACCCCCGAAAGGAGCCCGGCGCTCAGCTGATCCACCACGTGGAGGCCATTACCCCGGAGATCGAGGCCCTGGGCGGCGGGGGGGGAAGCCAATGGGGCACCGGCGGCATGGCCACCAAGCTTACCGCCGCCAAGCGGGCCATGAGCCACGGTATCGACATGGTCATCGCCAATTCATCCGACCTCAACGCCCTTTATGATATTGTGGAAGGAAAAGACGTAGGAACCAGGTTCCGGGGAAAACACTGTGGGGGGCACTTTTTATGACGATTTTGGAAGCCCAGGGCCTCGCGGCCCGAAACGCGGCCCGGAAGCTGGCCGTCACCAGGGAGGGGCTGAAAAATAAGGCCCTTCTTGCCATTGCCGACGCCCTTCTCGCCCGGCGGGAGGAATGGCTCTCCGCCAACGCCGCCGACCTGGAGGAGGCAAAACGGAACGGGATGCGCCCCGCTCTCCTGGACCGGCTGGCCCTGGATGAAAAGCGGATCTCCGGCATTGCCGAGGGGGTCCGGCAGGTCCACTCCCTTCCCGATCCCGTGGGCCAGGTGGTCAAAACCATCCTCCGGCCCAACGGCTTGAAGCTGGAGCAGCGCCGGGTCCCCCTGGGGGTCATCGGCATTATCTACGAAGCCCGGCCCAACGTGACGGTAGACGCCGCCGCCCTGTGCCTGAAGTCGGGTAACGCCTGTATCCTCCGCGGGGGGAAGGAGGCCTTCCACTCCAACAAAGCGGTCATCACCATCCTCCGGGACGCTCTGGAGTCGGTGGGACTTCCCCGGGACTGCGCCGCCCTGGTGGAGGATACCAGCAGGGAGACTGCCTCAGAAATGATGGATCTTACGGAATATCTGGATGTCCTCATTCCCCGGGGAGGGGCGGGACTCATCCGCTCCGTGGCCCGGAACGCCCATGTGCCGGTGATCCGTACCGGGGAGGGGGTCTGCCACATCTATGTCCACGCCCAGGCGGATCTTCCCATGGCCGCCCGGATCCTCTATAACGCCAAATGCTCCCGGCCCTCGGTATGCAACGCCGCCGAATGCGTGCTGGTGGACCGGGCGGTAGCCAAGGACTTCCTCCCCATGGTCTGGGAGCTTCTCCAGAAGAAAAACGTTACCCTCCACGGAGACCCGGAATGCCGGGATATCCTGGGGGATGTTGTCATTCCGGCCACAGGAGAGGACTGGGACACAGAGTACGGAGACTACCAACTGGCGGTGAAGGTGGTGTCCGGACTTGGGGAGGCCATGGACTTCATTGCCGCCCATGGCACCGGCCACTCTGAGGCCATCGTTACCGAGAATTACACCGCCCAGCGTCAGTTCTGTGATGGGGTGGACGCCGCGGCGGTATACGTCAACGCCTCCACCCGCTTCACCGACGGCTTTGAGTTCGGCTTGGGGGCGGAGATCGGTATTTCCACCCAAAAACTCCACGCCAGGGGCCCCATGGGTCTGGAGGAGTTGACCTCCACCAAATATGTCATCTACGGCTCCGGCCAGATCCGGGAGTGAGGTAAATAGAAATTTATGAGTGGTCCTGGCGGGCCGGTTTGGAACCGGCCCCTACGAAGGTTGGCAATGTGTAGGGGCGGGTTCTAAACCCGCCCGCACAGGGATGGAACCACCTATAAATTTCTATTTACCCCTTCTCCCACAAACAAAAGGACCCGGTATCCCTTCGGATACCGGGTCCTTTTCCCGTCCCTTCCAGCGGAAAGGGTTTTCTTATTTCGCGTTCTTGGCAGCGTTGGCGCCGGCGATGCGGCCGAAGACAACGATGTCGCACACGGCGTTGCCGCCCAGGCGGTTGGCACCGTGGACGCCTCCGGTGACCTCACCGGCAGCGTACAGGTTGCCGATGGCGACGCCGTTGGCGTTCAGTACTTCAGCCTCGGTATTGATCTTCACGCCGCCCATGGTGTGATGGATGCCCGGGGCGATCTTAATGGCGTAGTAGGGAGCGGCGTCCAGCGCCTCAGCAAAGCTGGTGCGGCCGAACTCGGCGTCCTTCTTGTCAGCTACGCACTTGTTCCAGGCTTCCATGGTCTTGGCCAGGTCAGCCTCGGGAGCGCCCATCTCCTTGGCCAGAGCCTCGTAGGTGTCGCCCTGGACGGTGAAGCCCTTCTTGATGTAGCCCTGAATGGTAGCGGAAGCATCCACCATCTTCTGGTCCACGATCAGATAGGCATAGCCGCCGGTCTGAGCCAACTCAGCGGCGGAGACAGCGTCACGGGTTCCTACCTCGTCGCAGAAGCGCTTGCCCTCCTGGTTGACCAGGATGGCGCCGTCGCCCCGGAGGCCCTCGGTGATCAGAGCGGAGGTAGCCTGCTCCACGGTGGGATGGATCTGGATCTGGTCCATGTCCACGGTGGCGGCGCCGACAGCCTCGGCCATCTTAATGCCGTCACCGGTGCAGCCGGGGGCGTTGGTGGTAACAAAGCCGTCCAGAGAGGGCTTCAGCTCGGCAACCATCTTCAGGTTGGCGCCAAAGCCGCCGGTGGCCAGGACCACGCTCTTGGCGTTGACGGTAAGACCGGTGGAGGAAGCCTTCACGCCCACGGCCTTGCCGTCCTTCATGATGATCTCGTCCACGGGAGTGTCAAAGACGATCTCCACACCGGCGTCCTTGCAGGCCTCCTCCAGAATGGGCACGATGTAGGCGCCCACGTTGGTCTTCTTGCCCTCATCGTTCTTGGGCCAGTGAATCCGGTTGACGGAGGCGCCGCCGAAGGCGCCCACGTTATCCAGGTTGGCGCCGATGCCCTTGAGCCACTCCACGCCATCAGCGGAGTTCTTGGCCAGGACCTTGACCAGCTCCAGGTTATTGACGCACTTGCCACCCACCATGGTGTCCAGGATCATCAGGTCCACGGTGTCAAAGTAGCCCTTGGAGCCGTCCTTCTTCCAGTCGTCATACTGCTTCTGGACGGTGTCCACCAGGTCTTTCAGAGCGGGATAGTCCTTAGCGGCAGAGCCCAGAGTCTTCTCCAGTCCGGCGGCCTGGCCGAACTCGTACTTGTCCTGATACTGGGTATCGGCGGCGTTCATACCGCCGGTGGACTTGGTGGTATTGCCGCCTACCAGGCTCAGCTTCTCCAGCAGGACCACCTTCTTACCGGCCTGAGCGGCCACGATGGCGGCGGTCATGCCGGCTCCGCCGGCGCCTACCACGACCACGTCGGCGTCCTTGGTGGTGGGAGCGGTGGTGTTCTTGTCATTGGAAGCGCCGGGGACCAGAGCGGCAGGATCCACACCGGCGGACTTCAGAGCGGCCTCAACGGCCTCGATAACACCCTTGCTGGCGAAGGTGGCGGCGGTGATGGTGTCCACCTGGGTGGACTGGGCCTCCACGATCTTGGCGGGGAGCTTCTCAATGGAGGGAGTGCCGATACCCGGAGTCTCGCTGTGCTCGGTGACCTCCACCTTCTCGATCTTGGTGTCGGACAGGGTAACGGCTACCTTAATGGTACCGCCAAAGCCCTGGCCCTCGCCGGTGTAGGTACCGGCCTTAAAGCTGCCGGCGGCGGGAGCGGTGAAGTTCGGCACGTTTACCAGGGTAGCGGTGTTGGGATGATCCTTGTCCCAGACTACCTCGATGCCCAGAAGTTCGCTGAGATAGCGAAGGGGCACATAAGTAGCGCCGTCATAGGCAAACACCTCGGCGGCTTCCCCGTTGGACTTGGTGGGGGTAACGGCCTGGCCGTTGATGGTCATATCCATGGGAGTGACGGAGATCTGCTTCTCCGTTCCGGCGGCCAGAGCGGCCGTTCCCAGGACCATGACAAAGGCCAGGGCTAGGGCGGTGATCCTTTTCTTCATGGTGATTCTCTCCTTACACATATACTTTTTGGTCTCCCAAAAGCAAGCGTATTATACTTCCTTTTTTCCCGTTTGTAAATTCTTTCACAAAAAGTTTTTTTCTTTTTTTGCTTCCAGCTTTTTCTGAAAAAACGGGAGGGCGTCCCTTTGGACGCCCTCCCTGAACTTTTCTCGTTTTTTCTTATTTCGCGTAAGCCGCGGCGCTCTCGCCGGCGATCCGGCCCCAGGCAAAGCAGTTGGTCAGGGTGAAGCCCATATAGGCGCTGTTGGCGCTGGCCTCACCGGCTACAAACAGACCGGGAATGGAACTTCCGTCCGCCCGAATGACCTCAGCCTTATCGTTGCGGGCCACACCGCCGTAGGTGATGATCTCGCAGGGCACCAGGGGAATGGCCACATAGGGAGCGGTGAGCTTAGCCATCTCCTTCTCGTTGCGGCGGAACTCCTGGTCGTAGCCCGCGTCCACATAGGCGTTGAAGTTGTCGATGGTGGCCTTCAGGTTCTCCGCGTCCACGCCCAGATTGGCGGCAAACTCCTCAATGGTATCGCCCGTCACATAGCTCAGGTCCAGGTTCCGCTTGGTCTTGCCATTGGTGGCGTCCACGGCGGCCTGGTCGGAAATAGCCCAGACGTAACCCAGCTGGTCCTTATGCATCTGGTCAAAGATGGGAGCATTGAGCTTCTGGGTCATATAGCCCTGGTCCTTCTCGTTGACAAAGCGCTTGCCGGCCTTGCCCACCATGATCATATTGGGCAGGGACATAAAGCCGTTGTTGTTGGCGGAGTTGGAGGTTCCGTTATGCTCGGACATGATGGTATAGTCCTTCAGCACGCACATCATGTCGTCGGTGTGGGTAAGGGCCGCGCCCACATTGCTGGCCATGATGATGCCGTCGCCGGTGGAGCCGGGGAAGCCGACCCCCCAGGTCCCGGCCAGTTCGGGGGTGAGCCGGGCGGTAAGCTCAGGATTGTAGGCGTAGCCGCCGGTGGCGATGACCACGCTCTTGGCCTCGATCTCCACATTGGCGCCCTTCCCCTGGGCCCGGACGCCCACCACGGCGCCGGTGCTGTCGGTGATAAGCTCGGTGGCCCGGGTCTCCAGCATGACCTCCACACCGGCGTCCTTCAGAGCGGCCTCAAAGGGAACGGCCATGGCGGCGCCGCCGCCGTTGACGGTGTGCATCATCTGAAGGGGACCGTAGCCCACCTTCACATCGTTGATGTCCAGCTTCACCCGGTCGGCCAGCCAGTCCACGGTCTCGCCGCTCTTCTTCAGCGTGACGGTGGTCAGGGCCTGGTCCAGATGGTAGGAGGCATTGCTCATCAGATTGTCGTACATCTGCTCAAAGGTAAGCTCCACGCCCTTGGACTTCTGCAGCTTGCTGTCATAGCCGCCGATCAGGCCCTGGGAGGTAAAGGTGGTGCCGCCGATGGAAGCCATCTTCTCCAGCAGGATAACCGTTCCCGCACCCTGATCCTTGGCCTCCAGAGCGGCGGACAATCCGGCGCCGCCGGCGCCCAGCACCACCACGTCAGCCTTCAAAGCCTGGTCGCTGACAGGGCTTTCCACCTTTGTACCGGCCCTCTTCAGTTCCTCAGCGTTTCCGCCCGCCTCTACAAGAGCCTTCTCCACAGCGGCCAGAATAGCCTTGCTGGTGTTGGTGGCTCCGGTGACGGTATCCACGGTCAGAGTCTGGCCGTCTACAATGGCCTTGGGAAGACGCTCCAGAGCGGGACCGGCAATGGATGGAGTCTCAGCCTGCTCCGTCACCTTCACATCGGTGATGGCGTCTGCAGAGACGGTGACTTCCACCTTTACCGGGGCGTTATTGCCCTGAGCCTCCCCGGCATAGGTCCCCGCCTTAAAGCTGAGAGCCGCCTTGGGGGCGGAGGGCATGTTGGGTACGTTCACCAGCCGGGCGGAGTTGGGGTCGTTCTTGTCCCACTCTACCTCAATGCCCAGCAGTTCGCTGAGATAGCGCAGGGGAGCATAGGTAGCGCCCTCATAGGAAAACACATCGGCGGCGGTGCCGTCCGACTTGGTGGGCGTCACCTCCAGCCCATTGACCTTCAGGCTCATGGGGGTGATGGTAACGCTTTTTTCCGCTCCGGCCGCCAGGGCGGCTGTGCCCAGTACCATGGCAAACGCCAGGGCCAGGGCCGCGATCCTCTTTTTCATACGTTTCTCTCCTCACACATTTATTTTTGGACCTTCCTTAATTTGGACAATTTCATTATACAGGACAAAACTTCGTTTGTAAATTATTTCTTTTCAAACCTTCTTTCACCTTCCTTATAAAGGAAAGGAGCCCGGCGAAGGAACCTCCCTTCGCCGGGCTCCTTGTGTTCCCGCATGGAAAAAAGCTTCTTCTCTTACTTGCCCGCGGCGGCGTTGGCGCCGGCGGCGCGGCCAAAGGTCATGCAGTCGGCGATGGCGTTGCCGCCCAGACGGTTCTCACCGTGGATACCGCCGGTGACCTCACCCGCGGCGTAAAGGCCCTTGATGACCTTGCCGTCCTTGTTCAGTACCTGGGTGTCGGTGTTGATCTGGAGACCGCCCATGGTGTGGTGGACGGTGGGCACCTTCTTACAGGCATACCAGGGGCCGGTGGTGATCTCCTTGTCGGTGGTCCGGGCCTTGAAGCCCAACTCGTCCTCCTTCTCGCCCCGGATCACGCTGTTGTAGGTGTCCACGGAGGCCTGGAGCTTGGCGGCGTCCATCCCGGTCTTCTGGGCCAATTCCTCGATGGTGTCGGCCTCTACCACCACGCCCTGGCTCACCATACCGGCGATGGTGCCGCCGTAGGCGTCCACCCAATCACGGCTGGGGAAGCGGACGCTGTTCACCACGATCCAGTAGGTCTGCTGATCCTGATCCAGGATGGCCTGGGCCAGAGTGTCACGGCCCGCGTTTTCATTGACAAAGCGGTCGCCGTTGATGTTGACAAAGATCCGGCTGTGGCTGGAGGTACGGATGTTCTCCATAAGGCCCGTGCCGGGAGTGCCGCAGGGATGGAGTTGGATGTCGGACATACCGATGACGTTGGCGCCCACGGCCTGGGCCATCTTAATGCCGTCGCCCTGAGCGGAGAGGGCCATGTTGGTGCAGCCCAGCTTGGTCACGTCCACATGCTTCCACACGCCGGTGTTGGACTCGCCCAAAAGCTCCTTGTTGGAGCCGAAGCCGCCGGTGGCAATGACAACGCCGTTCTTGGCATTGAGTGTCACAGTTTCTCCCTGCTTGCCGGTAGCCTTCACACCGGTAACGGCGTTATTTTTGGTAAGCAGTTCCTTGGCGGTGGTGCCGGTAAGGATGGTCACATTGTCCATGTCGCCCAGGACATCCTCAAAGACCTGGATATAGCAGTTGCCGGACTTCATGGCGGCAGGATAGTGGCTGCGGGTCCCGAGGGAGCCGGTGGCGGAGTCAATGGTGTCGCTGAACTTCACGCCCACATCCTCCAGCCATTCCACGGCGGCCATGGAATTCTCACACAGATACTTAATGAGGTCCATGTTGCCGGTGGAGTGTCCGCCGGTATAGGTGGTATCGATGAAGGTCTCCACAGAGTCCTCGATGCCCTGGGCCTTCTGACGCTTGGGGTCCACAGCGTTGAGGGCGCCCTCGGACACGTTGGTGGAGCCGCCCAGAATGTCCAGCTTCTCCACCACCACGACTTTGGCGCCGGTCTGAGCGGCGGAAACAGCGGCGGCAAGACCGGCGCCGCCGCCACCCACGACCACCACATCAGCGTCGTATACAGCGTCCTTGGCCTCGGCCTTGGCGGGAGCCTTGGTCAGTTCCGTGGTATCCACGCCAGCGTCCTTCAGAGCCTGGATAGCGCCCCGCTTAATGGCGGCGCTGGTAATGGAAGCGCCGGTAATGGAGTCACAGGCCAGGGACTGGGTCTCCACGATACGCTGCGCCATCTTCTCAATGGCCACCTTGCCCACGCCGATGGTCTCATTCTCCGTGGGGACCTCCACCTTGGCGATCTTGCCGCCGTCCATGGTGACGGCCACGGTGATGGGGGCGTTATGGCCGGCGGTGGTGGCGGTATAGGTCATCTTGTCCATGACCAGAGTGGCGGTGTTGGGATGATCCTTGTCCCAGACCACCTCAATGCCCAGCAACTCGCTGAGGTAGCGAAGGGGCACGTAAGTAGCGCCGTCATAGGCGAATACCTCGGCGGCTTCCCCGTTGGACTTGGTGGGAGTGACGGCCTGACCGTTGATGGTCATGTCCATGGGGGTAACGGAAATGCTCTTTTCCGTTCCGGCGGCCAGAGCCGCCGTTCCCAGGACCATGACAAAGGCCAGGGCTAGGGCAGTGATCCTTTTCTTCATGTGCGTTCTCTCCTTATCCATTGTTTTTCTCCTCCCGCCTGGCGGGATTGTATACATTATATCTCTTTTATTTTTAAATTCAATCCGGTTTCCAAAATTTTTTATTTTTTTCCAAAAAGCGGACCCGGCAGGAAACTATTCCCACCGGGTCCGTCTGCGTCATTTTAACGTTTGTTTCTTATTTTCCAGCCACCTTGGCCGCCTGCTGTCCGGCGATACGTCCTGAAACGAAGGTCCAGGACTGGGCCTGGCCGCCCCAGGGACTATACGCCTTGCCCGAAACATTGCATACGCCCTCGGAATCCTGGCCCACGGCAAAGAGGTTGGCGATCACGCTGCCGTCCTCCTTCAGTACGTTCATGTTCTCGTTCACGTCCAATCCACCCACGGTAGCGTAGGCATACCCGGCGCAGCACACGGCATAGTATTTGCCGTCCTTACCGCCCAGAGTCTTTTTGAGGGTGGCCTCGTCACAGCCAATGCCCTTGGCAAGCTGGGCAATGCTGTCGGCGGCGATCACATCGCCATACTTCTCGCCTACGGAGAGGATCTTGTCCAGTTCCTTCACCGGCTCTCCCACCTTTACCTCGCCACCCTGGCCCATAAAGTGGGAGGTGGCGGCGGCAAAGTTCTCGGTAAGGCCCTTGGTCTTAAAGCTGTCCATCTTATCCTGGGAATAGACCACATAGTACCGGAAGCCGGGAATATAGGCCTCGGCGGTGGCGGAATCCCAGGCCTCACCGTCCACGGTGACGGCAGTCTCCCCGTTGACCAGGCACAAAGCGGAGAGAACAGCCTTCTCGTCGGCGGTCAGGTCGTCGTTCTTTACCATGTTGGGCACCTGCTTGATGTGGATCATGGGAAGCACATCCAACGCATAGGTGGCGCCGCCCACGCTCTGGCCCAGCTTGATCCCGGAGCCGTCACAAAGGGTCCAGCCCAGGGTCTGGGTGGTAGCGCCGAAGGTATCCATCATCATCTCCTGGTTGGCGATAAAGCCGCCGGTCGCCAGGATAACGCTCTTCCCGTAGACCTCATAGGTGGTGCCGTCCACATTCACGCACTCCACACCCGTTACCTTGCCGGAGGCGTCGGTGAGCAGCTTGGTAGCGGTAGTCTCCAACTTATACTCGCTCTTGGGACTCATCTCGATGGCCTTGTCCACCGCCCGGACAAACTGATAGGTCTTGTTGGGTCCCAGCTTGTTGCTGCCGGTCTCGTCGGGGGTATAGGCGGTCCAAAGCATCTTCCATTCAGGGACCACAAAGGAGCCCAGCATACCGCCCCGGCCCTGGAAGTCAAAGCCGAACTTGTCCATATAGTAATCCAGAGCCTCACCGCTCTCATAGACAGCCCGCCGGATCACGCTCTCCTTCTCCTTGCTCTCCACATACTCCATCCATGTGTTGTAGACCGCGTCGGCGTCGATGTAGTCCTTGCCGTCATTGTAAAGGTCCTTCATATTTTTGCTGTTGAGGGCCATGGGGCCGGTGGTGGTGGCGGAGTTGCCGCCCAGCTTGCCCGCCTTCTCAATGCCAAAGACCTTAGCCCCGGCGTCGGCAGCGGCGCAGAAGGACATGATACCCGAGCCGCCCATGCCAACCACGACCACATCGTAGCCTTCCAGCTTGACGGTATCGTTTTTCTTGGCGATGGAGGTATTCCAATCGGCCAGATCCCCGCCCGCCTGACCGATGGCGTCGGTCAGAATGGTCCGGACAGCGCCGCAGGAAACGGTGGCGCCGGCCACGGCGTCCACGGCCAGGGACTGGTTCTCAATGATCCGGGGAATGTACTTGCCGGTAACCATGTGGAACATCTCGCCGGTGTAGGTCTCGTGTTCCTCCACCACCTTTACCTCGGTGAGCTTACCGTCCTTGAAGGTAACGTCGCACACAACAGGCCCCATCCAGCTGAAGCCGGTGGCCGAAGCGGTGTAGGTGCCGTCCTTCACCGTCCCCTTTTGGGCGCTTCCCCCCTGAGCCAGGGCGGCGGCCACGGCGGCCTTCACGCCATTGGAGGTCATGGTAGCGCCGGAGACCCCGTCGATGTCGGCGCTCCCGGCGGCCTTCACCTGCTCTTCCAGCTTGGGAAGGGCGGCGCCGCCGATGGCGGGAGTTTCCTTGTCCCCCGCGAGGGTGCAGGCGGTGATCTTCCCGTCAGCAACAGTGACGATGGCGGTAATGTCGCCGCCAAAGCCCGCGCCGGTACCGGTGAAGGTGCCGCCTGCGGGAGCGGTGAAGCCGGGTACGTTCACCAGGGTAGCGGTGTTGGGATGATCCTTGTCCCAGACTACCTCGATGCCCAGCAGTTCGCTGAGGTAGCGAAGGGGCACGTAGGTAGCGCCGTCATAGGCAAAGACCTCGGCGGCTTCCCCATTGGACTTGGTGGGGGTGACGGCCTGACCGTTGATGGTCATGTCCATGGGAGTGATGGAAATGCTCTTTTCCGTTCCGGCGGCCAGAGCGGCCGTTCCCAGGACCATGGCGCAGGCCAGGGCAAGGGCTGTAAGGCGTTTTTTCATACAATTCTCTCCTTTACAAAATGGTATGCTTGACAGAGTGCCTTGCTTTGTCGATTATATAATAAACTGTTCCATTTGTAAACGTTTTCAAGAAAAAAAGTTACAACAAATTACAAGAGAATATTTTAGTAAAAACGCAAAAGAGGCCGTGGGGCGGGAGCTTCCCACCGCCTCTCTACCCTGCGTAGGTTGCGCCTTCCCCTCCCTTCTGGTATGCTGTTGCCATCATAGCTTCGCTTGACAAGGGCAGACACGGTTTTGCGGGGCCCAAGCCGCCCCCGGACTGCGTTTTGTCTCCTTGCCTTACACCAGTAAGGCTGCGTCGACAACCTTGCCGGAAACGCCTTGGGCTCCCGCAAAACTCCTTCGGACCCCAGAGGGCCCCAAAGGGTAGGATGGCAAGGCTGCACCCCGCAGGCGGGCTGTCCGCCCGGCAAGGGGGAAAACGCCGCCAGTACGCCCTTTGGGGCTCTCTGGGGCGTGTTTGCCCTTGTCAAGCGAAGCTAAGAAAGGAGCATACCAACTATGAACAGCTATGTAACAGGGCCTGTCATCAAGGCCCTGCGGGAGAAAAAGAAGGCTACCCAAAAACAGCTTGCCGACAAACTCTCCGTCAGCGATAAAACCATCAGCAAGTGGGAGACAGGCCGGGGGCTTCCCGACCTGAGTCTGCTGGAACCTCTGAGTAAGGCCCTGGGCGTATCGGTGGCCGAACTTTTGTCCGGGGAGCAGATCACCAATCAAAACCGCTCGGCCAACCCCCTGCGGGGAAAATTCTACGTCTGCCCTGTGTGCGGCAACGTGATCCACGCCATGGGGGAGGGCTCCTTCCACTGCTGCGGGGTGGCCCTTCCGCCCCTGGAGGCGGAGGAATACGACGGGGAACATGCCGTCCGGGTGGAGGAGTGGGAAGGCCGAAGCTTCATTACCATGGACCATCCCATGCGGAAGGACCACTACATTTCCTTTATCGCCCAGGTCCGCTTTGACCGTGTGGAGGTGGTGAAGCTCTATCCCGAGCAGATCCCGGAAACTACCATGGCCCACTGGCCGGGGGCGGAATTCTATGCCTACTGCAACCGCCACGGTTTTTTCCGGATCAAACCGTAACTCTTTCCTGAAAAAACGCCTGCCCGCTTTCCATTTGAAAGCGGGCAGGCGTTTTTATAGCTGCTGTTCCGCAGCCCAGTGAATCAGGCTTTCGATCAGCTTCAGTTGTTTTTCATCCAACGCCCGTAGCTGTTCGGCCACATCCTTCCAATGCTCCTCCCCATGGCGGGCGGTACCGACTAAAAATTCATCGGGAGTGGTTTCCAGTGCATGAGATAATGCCACAATGACTTCGGTGGAAACCACTCCCGATGAGATCGGAAGAGC
>CANOHR010000010.1 GCA_947565875.1 uncultured Pseudoflavonifractor sp. | reverse complement strand
TCTTACCATGGACGGCTCGCCCTTCTCCGACTTTAGCTATGACCAGGATACCGGCGTTATCACCATTGCAGAGGGAAAAGTCACAGGCAATCTTTTCATTACCGCCGCCGGGGTCGCTTTAGCCGTTGAACTGGAAAGCGTAACTATTACCGGCACGCCCCAGTCAGGGCAGCTTCTTATTACCGTAGTTACCCCCTCTGCAGCCACGGTAAATTATGAATGGTTCCAGGACGGGGAGGCTATGGAGGGCGTTACTGGAAGATCCTATCTTTTGACCGACACCGATGTGGGAAAGACCTTTACTGTTAAAGTCACAGGCGTCGGCGGTTATACCGGGATCCTAACCAGCCAGGCCACCGCCCCCGTCGTCCCCGCCCCCGTCAGCTACGCCATTTTCTACAACCTGGGCGGTGGCACGGTATCTCCGGCTAACCCCTCCTCCTATACCGCCGAGACTGAGAGCTTTACCCTTCAAAACCCCACTAGGCCGGGCTATACCTTTATTGGTTGGACAGGAACCGGCCTTACTCAGGCTACCATGACCGTGACTATCCTCAAGGGCTCCACCGGAAACCGGACATATACTGCCAACTGGTCCTCCGACAGTTCCTCCGGTTCCTCCGGTTCCTCCAGCCGTCCCTCCAACACTACCACGGTCACCACTACCACCGAGGACGGCGTCAAGATCACCACCATCACTGATAAAAAGACGGGAGATACCACTGTTACCATTACCACCCCAGACGGCAGCCGAGGGGAAGTAGTCACCAAAGGCGGCGAGACCACCGCCAACGTAACCCTCTCCCAGGCGGCACTGGATGACTCGGAAGACGTCCCCATAGTTCTTCCCGTGGTGGATCTGGCAGCAGATAAAAAGCCCCATGTCACCGTGGAACTTCCCAAAGGGGCCCAGACGGCCACAGTAAGCATTCCCGCCAAAAAGCTCTCCGTCACTACAGTAGCTATTCTGGTAGGCTCCGACGGAACTGAGACCGTGATCCCCCAATCCCTGGTGGAAAACGGGAATCTGATCCTTTCCATGGACGCCGGGGAGACCATCCGTATTGAGGATAACAGGAAATTCTTCCGGGACGTGGGCCCCGCCGACTGGTTTGCCGAGAGCGTGGCCCACGTCACCAGCCGGGAACTCTTCCAGGGTACCGGCGGGGACTACTTCTCCCCCGACGCGGCCATGACCCGAGGCATGCTGGTCACCGTCCTGTTCCGCTATGCCGGAATGCCGGAGGGCGGCAAGATCGAGTTCCCCGACGTGGAGGATGGCGCCTACTATACCGACGCCGTCCGCTGGGCCTCCCAGGAAAAGGTGATCGCCGGAACAGGCGACGGGCTCTTTGCCCCCGACCAGGTCCTAAACCGGGAGCAGCTGGCTGTCATGCTCTACCGTTACATCGGCTCTCCCAAGACGGAGCAGACCGGCTTTGAGGACTTTTCAGACGGAGACTCGGTCTCCGTCTGGGCCAGGGAGGCCCTGGCCTGGGCGTTAGAGACGGGTATTCTCCAAGGCAAGGACGGCGGCCGTCTGGCGCCTCAGGACGAGGCCAGCCGGGCGGAGGTCTCCACCATGCTCCACCGCTTCACCAGAATAGACCTTCTTCGGAAATAAAAGCAGCATGACCAGCGCCCCCTGTCCATCATGGACAGGGGGCGTATTGGTTGACCTTTTCCTGGGAAAAGGATATAATAGCGGGTAGATTTTTCATATAATGGAGGGCCCCGTCATGCGCGCTGTGGTAACAAGGGTCAAAAACGCCCGGGTAGAGATCGACGGCAGGATCAACGGAAAGACCGACGGAGGCTTTCTGGTCCTTCTGGGGGTAGCCGCCGGGGACACGGAGGCCCAGGCGGATAAAATGGCGGACAAGGTCTGCGGCCTGCGGATCTTTGAGGACGAGAACGAAAAAATGAACCTGAATTTAGAGCAGGCAGGGGGCTCTTTGCTGGTCATCAGCCAGTTTACCCTCTTTGCCGACTGCCACTCCCGCCGTCCCGGCTTTACCGGGGCCGCCCGGCCCGACGTGGCCACCCCCCTTTACGAACGCTTTATGTCCCAGTGTGAGGAGCGGGGCTTCCACGTGGAGCATGGGGAATTTGGGGCGGATATGCAGGTCTTTTCCCAAAACGACGGCCCTGTCACCATCCTGCTGGATACGGATACCCTATGAGCGTGGAATTTCGGAAGATCACCCGGGAAAATTTTTATCCCCTGCTGAAGCTGGACCCGGGGGACGAAGGTAAATTCGTGGCCTCCAACGCCGTCTCTCTGGCGGAGGCGTGGCTGCACTATGAAGCTCATGACACCCACCCTTTTGCCATTTACCACAGGGAGGAACTGGTGGGCTTTTTGATGGTCCACGAGGACCTTTCCAAGGGAGTTCTGGACCTGTGGCGGCTGGCCATTGCCAAGGAGCATCAGGGGAAGGGCTACGGCGCTGCCGCCCTCAAAAAGCTGATTTTCCTGGCCGGGGAAAGCGGAAAATATACCTGCATTGCCATCGGCTATATGGAGGGCAACGATCGGGCAAGACACATCTATGAAAAGCTGGGCTTCCGCCCCACCGGCGTGGTGGAGGACGGGGAGATCATTTTGCGGCTGGGCCTTTGAACACCGCCATAGGAGATTCCAAAATGGATATAAAGCACGTCTATATACCCTCTGTATATACAAACTGCTACCTTTTGCTGGATGAAAGCAGCGGGGCCTTGGCGGTCATTGATCCCGGAGATGATATTTCCCAGACCCTGCTCCGTCTCTGCGTAGACAACGGCTGGACGCTCCGGGCGGTGTTTCTGACCCACGGCCACTATGACCACGTGGGGGGCGTCGCCGCCCTGCGGCAAGCATTTCCCGGCGTAAGCGTTTTCCTCCACCCGGAGGATGCGAATGGGACGGACAGCCTTTTGCCCACTGCCGGACTGGGTCCTCTGACCCTTTGGCGGGACGGGGATGTCGTCTCCCTGGGCGCTCTTCAGATAGAGGTCCTTCACACTCCCGGGCACACCCGCGGGTCTGTGTGTCTCCGGTGCCGGGATTCCCTTTTTTCCGGGGACACCCTGTTTGCCGGGAGTATGGGCCGCACCGATTTTCCCGGAGGCAGCGACGAACAAATGCGCGCTTCGCTGAAGCGGTTGGGGGAGTTGGAGGGAGAGCTTCGGGTCTTTCCCGGCCACGGGGCCTTTACCACGTTGGAACGGGAGCAGGAAGGGAATCCCTATTTGAGGGAAGCCATGGAAGAATAACGGGCGGGCAGGTTTGGAACCTGCCCCTACAAAGAAACAAATGACCGTATGTATGACGGGAGGTGAGGATCATCCGAATTTGGTTGACCTCGGACAATGTGGACTGGGATACCGGGCGCTATCACTACGCCGCCGAGCAGATGATGCTGACCCTCTTTCCCGCCGAGCGGCCGGAGTATCCCGAAACGCCTCCGCCCACAAGCCTTGTGGGGGAAGATAACGCCGTCATTTTTACCCTCCACCGGGGGAAAAAGCTGACCAACATGAGCGCCCTGGTCCTTCGGGGAAACCGCTGGCATAACGGGGTGGTCCGCTTCCCCAGTGAAAAGCTGGACGAGGAGCCCGTATCGGTCTACCACACCGTCCAGCGCGCATTGAAGCAGTCCTTCTACAATGCCGGGACCGCCCTTTTGGGCCATGACCTGCCCTGGGGCTCCCTTACCGGGGTGCGGCCGGTAAAGATCCCTGCCAAGGCTCTTTGGGAGGGAGCTACCCCTGCCCAGGCGGAAAAGATCCTGAAGGACACCTACCGGGTCTCCCCCCTTCGGCGGCGGCTGGCCATGGACTGCGCCCGGGAGAGCGTAAACGCCCAAAAAAGCCTGAGGGGGGACGAAGTCTCCCTTTATATCGGCATTCCTTTCTGCCCCAGCCGGTGTATCTATTGTTCCTTTATCTCAGCGGCAGTGGATAAGTGCCTGCCTTTACTCGCCCCCTTTGTGGAGGGGCTTTGCCAGGAGATCCAGGCCGCGGGGGCCCTGCTGGAAAAAACGGGGCAGGTCATCCGCACCGTCTACATGGGGGGCGGCACCCCCACCACCCTGTCCCCGGAGCAGCTTGACCGGATCCTTGGGGCCATGAAGGAGCATTTGCCTCTTTCCCGCTGCACGGAGTTCACCGTGGAGGCGGGGCGGCCCGACACCATCACGCCCGAAAAGCTCTCGGTGTTGGCCAAACATGGCATAGACCGGGTGTCGGTCAATCCCCAGTCCATGGATGACGCCGTTCTGGAGCGGATGGGCCGCCCCCATTCGGGGGAGGATATCCGCAGGGCCTTCTGCCAGGTCAGACAGGCGGGGAACTTTGCCGTCAATATGGATCTTATCGCGGGCCTTCCCGGAGACTCCCCGGCAGGCTTCGCCCAAAGCCTGGCTGAGGTCATCGCCCTGGGTCCCGAGAATATTACCGTCCACACCCTGGCCCTGAAGAAGGGCTCCCGGCTCATGGAAGCCCCGGAGGAGTTGCCCTCCGACGGGGAGGTGGAGACTATGCTGAACGCCGCCTGGGAGGCCCTCCGTCAGGCAGGGTACGTCCCCTACTACCTCTACCGGCAGAAGTACATGTCCGGTTCCTTTGAAAATGTGGGCTGGACCAAGCCGGGATACGCCTCCCTTTACAACATCACTATGATGGAGGAGCTTCATTCCATTCTGGCCCTGGGGGGCGGCGGCGTCACCAAGCTCTTCTGGCCCAAGACAGGAAAGATCGAGCGCTTTGCCAACCCCAAGTACCCCCAGGAGTACTTGCGGGACCTGGAAAAGCTTTGCCGGGAAAAGGGGGAGCTGGCCCCCCTTCTGTTAGAAACTCGGGGCCCCCACAAAGCCGGAACGGCTTTGCGGGGAGAGGAGGAGCAATGAAATGACAGCGCAGCCGTTAGCGACGCAGGAGCTTTACGGATGCGGCGTGCCCCTTGCGGGTAGTGAGCTTTCGGGCCTTGCCCGGAAGCGAAGGATATGAAATTTGCGACGACGAAGACGAAAGGAGACTGAACTATGGCCTATCAGCTGCAAGAGATCAACGCCAGGATCCTGGCCGATGCCCCCGGCTTTCTGCGGGAGTGCGATGAAACCTATCATCAACAGGTGGTAGACGCCTCCGATAAGATCATGGAGCGGATGGACGCCTCTCCCATCGTGCTTTTATCCGGTCCTTCAGGTTCGGGAAAGACCACCACGGCCCTGAAGATCGAGGAGGAACTGGAACGGCGGGGGATCAACAGCCACACTGTGTCCCTGGACAACTATTTTAAGACCCGGGACCCGGCTACGGCCCCCCGAACCGCCGACGGGGAATATGATCTGGAATCCCCCCTGTGCCTGGATATGGACCTGCTGGACGAGACCTTTACCCGCTTAAGCAGGGGGGAGGAGGTCATCATTCCCCACTTTGAGTTCTCCCGGCAGATGAGAAACGACGAGCGGGGACGGCCCCTGAAGCTGGAAAAGAACGAGGTTGCCATCTTCGAGGGCATCCACGCCCTGGGCCCCGGCATTGCGGGGCCCCACCCGGAGGCTACAAGGCTCTATATCTCCGCCCGAAGTAACATTATGGATGCCGGGAACGTCAAGTTTAAGGGTGCCTGGATGCGTCTGACGAGGCGGGCGGTCCGGGACTACAGCTTCCGGGGCAGCGACATTGCTTACACCCTTTCCCAGTGGGCCAATGTGCGCCGGGGAGAAAAGCTTTATATCTCCCCCTATAAGGATACCGCCCATGTGATGGTAGATTCCTCCCTGCCCTACGAGGTCTCGGTCATGAAGAATTACGCCCTGCCTCTTCTGAAGGCGGTCCCCGAGGAAAACCAGAGACGCTCGGAACTATTGGAGTTGATGGCCGCTTTTGACGCTTTTGAGCCCATTGATCCCGACCTGGTAGCGAAAAATTCCCTGCTCAGAGAGTTTATCGGCGGGGGAAGTTACCGGTATAAATAATTTGGCGGCTGCTCTCAACCGCCCGCTATCAATCAACAAAGGAGACTTGCAACATGGCAGACTGCACCCACGATTGCTCCACCTGCGGCGAAAACTGCGGAGAGCGGACCGAGGAATTTGACCCCCGTGCCAAAGCCAATCCCCATTCCAATGTCAGAAAGGTCATTGCCGTCATGTCGGGAAAGGGTGGAGTAGGCAAGAGCCTCTGCACCGCCTCCCTGGCCGCCGCCGTCCAGAAGGCAGGAGGCCGCGCCGCCGTTCTGGACGCCGACATTACCGGTCCCTCCATCCCCAAAGCCTTCGGCGTCCATGAGCGGGCCATGGGGGACGACGAGGGCATTTATCCCGCCCTCACCTCCACCGGAATCAAGCTTATGAGCCTGAACCTGCTGGTAGAAAACGAATCCGATCCCGTGGTCTGGCGGGGGGCCCTCATTGCCGGAACCGTAAAGCAATTTTGGACCGACGTACAGTGGGGAGAGGTGGACTGCCTGTTCGTAGACATGCCTCCCGGAACGGGGGATGTGCCCCTTACGGTATTCCAGTCCCTTCCCGTGGACGGCATCATCGTGGTCACCTCCCCTCAGGAACTGGTAAGCATGATCGTGGAAAAGGCGGTCAAAATGGCGGAGATGATGAACGTGCCCATTCTGGGCCTTATTGAGAACTACAGCTACTTCAAGTGCCCTGACTGCGGCAGGGAACATGCCATCTTCGGAGAAAGCCATCTGGAGGAGATCGCCCAGGCCCACTCTCTCCCCATTTTGGCCCGACTGCCCATAGATCCCGCCCTGGCAAAGGCCTGCGACGAGGGAAAGGTGGAGGATCTGGACCCCAATTATTTGGAGAATGTGGCGAAAACCCTCTATTAAAAAGGGCTGTTTCCAAAAACAGCGACGCCGCCGGCTCAAGTGCCGGCGGCGTTTTTTTGCATTTCACACAGAGTGGAAAGCTGTTCTTCCTTTGTCCACGGAGCCCGATGCCCCGGTAGGGCCAGATCGTAGTCCAGGCTCTCCAAAAAGGAGAGAAGGGCCTCCAGCCGCTCCGGAGCATACCCCCCTTCCAACTCATAGTAGTCCCCGCTCTCTCCGTCCCCCACGGCTAAAGCCCTTTCCTCGGGGATGTAGACAAAAAGCCCGTCCCGGGAATGGGGGGAGTCCTGGGGAAGGAGACGACAGGTAACTCCGCCCAGGTCGATGGTAAGGGGGCCCTCTATCTCCATCCGGGCAGTGGTCACATGAATGGTCTGGGGATCGGCATACTCCCGGCAGATACATTCGTTGCAGGCGGGGATGTCCTCCCCCGTGGAAAGGCGGGTCGCCATGGAGTCCTCGTCCCATTCCCATTTCCGGATCCGCCTCAACTCCTCATTGGTGGCCCTGGTAGCCAGGGTAAGGCCCTTCACCGCCCGGAGTCCAAAGCTGTGATCCCAATGCCAGTGGGTCACAACGGTAATGTCGGGGGCGGGATGGCCCGCCGCCTTCAGGGCAGCGTAAAAGGTCTTTACATGGTGCGGAGAGTTCCCCGCGTCCACCGCCAAACGCAGCTTATCTCCCCGGATATAGTAGAGAAAAGGCCGGTCCCTGCCGGCAAAGTCCTCCCCCGGCAGCATATAGATCCGCTCTGTCACCCGCTCCAGTTCGGGGATCTCCTCCTCGTCCTCCTCGGGCCCTTCCGCCTCCTTTTCCTGACGGAATTTCTGGCTTTCCATCACCGCCAACTCGTCGCAGCGGTTATTAACTTCATTGTCGGCGTGGCCCTTGACCCAGTGGAGGTGGACCGTATGGTATTCGCACAACTCCAAAAGCCGCTCCCAAAGGTCCGGATTCAGCGCGGGCTTCCGGTCCGGTTTTATCCACCCCTTGGCCTTCCAGCCCTTAGCCCACCCCTTGCTGAGGGCGTCGATGACATATTTGGAATCGGAGTAAAGCTCCACCACGCAGGGCTCCCGCACCGCCTCTAGGGCGGCAATGACTCCGGTGAGTTCCATACGGTTGTTGGTGGTTTCCGCCTCCCCTCCGGAAAGCTCCTTTTTAAACTCTCCGTACTGAAGGATAGCTCCCCACCCTCCGGGCCCCGGATTTCCCGAGCAGGCCCCGTCGGTGTAGATGGTGACTGTTTTCATGGTATTGCTCCTTCTTGCCCGGGGTACATATCGCCCCCTCATCAGTCTCGCTTCGCGCGACAGCTTCCCCTCAGGGGGAAGCCTAATAAGAGCCCTTTGCCTTCCCCTTGGGGGGAAGGCTTTTTGCCCTTTACCTTCCCCCTCACAGTTCCCGCAGGATCTCCTTCCGCTTTTCCTCATACTCCTCAGGGGTGATAAGCCGCTGGTCGTAGAGAGACTGAAGCTTTTTCAGCCGGTCCTCGGGGCTTTCCGCGGGGAGTTGGGCGTCGTCGGTGATCTCAATGTCGGGGCCGATGTAGCCGGAGCCGAAGGCGTGGTAAAAGTTCGTGGCGGTAATGGCTACAGCCACCGCGGTCCAGAAAAGGCCGAAGAGGCCCGCCTGGGGGATGGCTACAAACAGGCCGATCAACACAAAGATCACACCCACCACGCCGCCCAGCACAGACTGGGCCTTGCTGGGCCGGTAGGTCACTTTTCGTTTCATATACTTCTCCTTTGGGTGGGGCGGGCCGCCGGGGACGGCGGTCCCTACCGAAGCGCGGTTTTTCCCCCGAGGGGGGCAGACCTCCGGGGACAGCGGTCCCTACCGAGACGTGGGGTTATTTTTGGGGGAGGCTTACTCCTCCGTGGGGGCTGGGGCGCTCTCCTCCGTCGGCTCCTCCGGCGTCTCCTCCTCGTGGTCGGTGCGGGCGATGGAGATGACCTTGACACCCTCGGGAAGATTCATCAGTTTGACCCCCTGGGCGCCCCGGCTATAGCAGCTGATCTCCTTACAGGCCATACGGATAATGATGCCAGCGTCGTTAATGACCAGCACATCGTCCTCGTCATTGACCACTTTAAGCCCCACCAGGGCCCCCGTCTTCTCCGTGCAATTATATCCCTTCATACCGTAGCCGCCCCGCTTCTGGGGACCGTCGCCGCGGATGTACTCATCCATTTCCGTCCGCTTGCCATAGCCGTTTTCCGTAACCATCAGCACGTAGTGGTCGTACTTGGCCCGGGCCGCCCCCACAACATAGTCTCCCTGCCGGAGGCGAATGCCCATGACGCCGCAGGCGTCCCGGCCCATACACCGCACATCAGTCTCCTTAAAGCAGATGCTCATGCCTTCATGGGTGGCCAGTAGGATGGCGGCAGTGCCGTCGGTCTCCCGAACGGCGATGAGTTCATCGTCGGGATCCAGCGTAATGCAGCGGATGCCCGCCTTCCGGGCAGTAAAGATGGAAGAGAGTTGGATCCTCTTTACAGTCCCCTTTCGGGTGACCATCATCAGATACTTATCCTCAGGGAACTCCCGGAGATGGATCATGGCGGTAACCTTTTCCTCCGATTCCAGAGGAAGGACGTTCACCATGGCCGTTCCCTTGGCGGTGCGCCCCGACTCAGGGATCTGGTATCCCTTCTTCCGGTGGACCTTCCCCATGTTGGTAAAGAAGAGGATATAGTCGTGGGTGGAGGCGGTAAAGACCGTATCCACATAGTCCTCCTCCTTGGTGGCCATGGCGGTAATGCCCTTGCCTCCCCGCTTCTGCGCCTTGTAGGTGGATACGGGCAGGCGCTTGATGTAGCCGCCGGCGGTAAGGGTAAAGACGCAGCTTTCCTCCTCGATGAGGTCCTCGATGTCGATCTCGTCCTCCACATCCTGGATCTCGGTCCTGCGCTCATCGCCGTACTTGTCGGCCACGGCGGTGAGTTCCTCCTTCAGAATGGACTTTACCAGTCCCTCGTCGGAAAGGACCTTCTGGTAGTAAGCGATCTTCTCCTCCAGGTCCTTGTACTCCGCCTCCAGCTTTTCCCGGTTCAGACCCTGAAGGGCGATAAGGCGCATATCACAGATGGCCTGGGCCTGGACCTCGTCCAGGTCAAATTTGGCCATCAGGTTTTCTTTGGCGTTATCGTAGGAGGAGCGGATGGTTTTGATGACCTCGTCAATATGGTCCTGGGCGATGAGCAGGCCCTCCAACAGGTGGGCCCGCTCCTGGGCCTTACGGAGGTCAAACTGGGTCCTGCGGACAATGATCTCCTCCTGGAACTTCAGGTACTCATCAATAATGTGCCGGAGGGACAGTATCTTGGGTTGAGACTGGTCGTCCACCAGGGCCAGCATGTTGATGGCGAAGGAGGACTGGAGCTGGGTCTGGGCAAAGAGCCGGTTCAGCACCACTTGGGGATTGGCGTCCCGCTTGAGCTCGATGACGATCCGCATCCCGTTTCGGTCCGTCTCATCCCGGATGTCGGAGATGCCCTCCAGACGCTTGTCCTCCACCTGCTCGGCCATGGCCTTGATAAGCATTCTCTTATTGACCTGATAGGGAAGCTCGGTGACGATGATGCGGATCCGGTCCTTGCCGTACTCCTCAAACTCGGTCCGGGCCCGGACCACCACCTTGCCCCGGCCGGTGGCGTAGGCCGCCCGGATGCCGCTGCGGCCCATGATGATGCCGCTGGTGGGGAAGTCGGGACCCTTCACGCACTCCATCAGGTCCGGAAGGGTACACTCCGGGTCGTCCAGCACCTTGATACAGGCTCCGATGACCTCCCGCAGGTTATGGGGAGGAATGTTGGTGGCCATACCCACGGCGATGCCGCTGGAGCCGTTTACCAGCAGATTGGGGAACCGGCAGGGAAGGACCCGGGGCTCTTTCCTCGTCTCATCAAAGTTGGGGTCCCAGTCCACCGTTTCCTTCTCCAGATCCCGCAAAATTTCCTCGGAAATTTTGGAGAGCCTTGCCTCTGTATACCGGTAGGCCGCCGGGGGATCTCCGTCCACGCTGCCGAAGTTACCGTGGCCCTCCACCAGCATATAGCGCATGGAAAAGTCCTGGGCCAGGCGGACCAGGGCGTCATAGACCGACTGATCTCCATGAGGGTGGTACCGGCCCAGCACGTCGCCCACGCAGGTGGCCGACTTTTTGAAGGGCTTGTCGTGGGTCAGGTTGTCCTCGTACATGGCGTACAAAATACGCCGGTGGACCGGCTTCAGACCATCCCGCACATCGGGAAGAGCCCGGCCCTTAATGACGCTCATGGCGTATTCGATATAGCTCTGCTCCATCTCAGGGACCAGGGGAGACTCCTGAATGACCTGGTCAGGATAGCGGAACTCCTCCGGATCCACATGGTTTCTCTGCTTTGCCATTGGTTTTTCTCCCCCCTTAATAGTCCAGATTTACGGCATACTTGGCGTTCTTCTCAATAAACTCTTTCCGGGGCTCCACCTTTTCTCCCATAAGGATGGTAAAGGTCTCGTCGGCGGCCACGGCGTCGTCCAGGGTGATCCGCCGGAGGGTCCGCTTTTCCGGGTCCATGGTGGTCTCCCACAGCTCGTGGGGGTCCATCTCGCCCAGGCCTTTAAAGCGGGAAATGTCCACCTTGGCGTTGGGGTTGTCCCCCCGGAGCTCAGCGGAGATCTGGTCCCGCTCCTCCTCGGAGAAGGCCAGGCGGATGGTCTTTCCTCTGGAGAGCTTAAAGAGGGGAGGCACGGCAGAGTAGACGTAGCCCTCCTCCACCAGAGGCCGCATAAAGCGGAAGAAGAAGGTCAGAAGCAGGGTGCGGATATGGGCCCCGTCCACGTCAGCATCGGCCATAATGATGATCTTGTGATACCGAAGCTTATCGATGTCGAACTCTTCTCCGATCCCCGCCCCCAGGGCGGTGATGACGGGCTGAAGCTTATCATTTCCATAGACCTTATCGGCCCGGGCCTTCTCCACGTTCAGCATTTTACCCCACAGGGGAAGGATCGCCTGGAACTGGCTGTCCCGTCCCTGAGTGGCGGATCCTCCGGCGGAGTCGCCCTCTACGATGTAGATCTCGGTAACGGTGGGGTCGTTGATGTTGCAGTCCCGGAGCTTGTCGGGCATGGCGGCGCCCCCCAGGGCGGTCTTCCGGCGCACCGATTCACGGGCCTTCCGGGCCGCCTCCCGGGCCCGGTTGGCGGTAAGGGCTTTATCCAGAATGGCCCGGCCGATGGCGGGGTTCTCCTCCAAAAATTCCGTCAGCTTTTCGGTGACGATGGCGTTCACCAGGGTCCTGATCTCGCTGTTGCCCAGCTTGGCCTTGGTCTGGCCCTCGAACTGGGCCTCGGTAAGTTTCACTGAAATGACGCAGCACAGGCCCTCCCGGCAGTCCTCACCGGAAACCTTGTCCTCCTCTTTCAGGATCTTATATTTTTTCCCGTAGTTATTCAAAACGGTAGTCAGCGCCCGCTTGAAGCCGTCCTCGTGCATACCGCCCTCCGGAGTATGTACGTTGTTGGCAAAGGAAAGAATGGTCTCATTATAGCTGTCGTTATACTGAAAGGCCAACTCCGCCATGGCGTCGTCCTTCTGACCCGAGACATAAATGACCCCTTCGTGAAGAGGACTCTTGCTCCGGTTGAGCCAGGTAACGAACTCCCGGATGCCCCCCTCAAAGCACATGGCGTCGGTGACCGGCTCCTCCCCCCGGCGGTCGGATATGGTGATATGAAGACCCGCGTTCAGGAAAGCCTCCTCCCGCATCCGGGTGTGGAGAACGTCATAGTCATAGACGGTGGTGTCGGTAAACATTTCCGGGTCGGGTTTAAAGACCACCTCCGTACCCGTTTTGTCCGTCTTTCCGATGATGGTCATCTCCTGGGTCATATTGCCTCGGGCAAACTTGACCTCATAGATGTTGCCGTTTTTATAGACCCGGACCTCCATCCATTCGGACAGGGCGTTGACCACGCTGCCGCCCACGCCGTGAAGACCGCCGGAAACCTTATACCCCCCGCCGCCGAACTTTCCTCCGGCGTGAAGGACGGTATACACCACCTCCAAAGCGGGTTTCCCCGTCTGGGGCTGGATGTCCACGGGAACGCCCCGGCCGTCGTCGGTGACTTTGATGACGTCGCCGGGGAGGATATCCACGGTAATATGCTTACAGTAGCCCGCCAATGCCTCGTCGATGGCGTTATCCACGATCTCATAGACCAGGTGGTGAAGACCCGAGGCAGAGGTGGAGCCGATGTACATACCGGGCCGTTTCCGAACAGCCTCCAGCCCCTCCAGCACCTGGATCTCCGAGCCGCCGTACTCATGCTCGGTCTGGGTGACGCTGTCCTCCCAGTCCTGCTCCTTCTTCAACTCTTCCTTCATCTGTTCTTCGCTCATAATAACCTCCTGTGATTCTCTTGCCGGGAAGCACGGGAAAGCCTCCTGGATCAAGAGGTTTTCCCTCGCTTCCCGCCGTCCTTTCCTATCTATCGCCCAGCCTGTGTATGCGGCAGGCCGGGAGCGTCCCGTCCTATTCCGTCATCCAGCTACCCTCCGCGCGGCCCTTCAAGGTGGAGGAGGAGAGCTGGGAGAGATATACCTGGTCTGTTCCGTCCCTTCTTTGCCGCAGGACAAAGGATCGGGGAAGATCGCTGGCGGCGTTTACCACCCGCCCCTCCCTCTCGCATTGTTCCAAAAACTGTCGGGTCCGGTGGGACCAGGAGGCGTTATCCAGGTCAAATATGCCCACGATCTCCCCCTCCGGCACCACCACCGCCTGGCCTAAATGTAAATACACAGCCTCACTTCCTTTCCAGCGGCCCTGGGACAAGGGGGCCCCTTCTGTGGTCCCGGTAATACCAGGACCCCCGGCGGCGCAGCTTTATCCTCCGGGGCGGGGGGAATAAGGAAGGTGGGACCCCGATCAGGGCCTGGGTATACCGGGCCATCAGGGGTGTTTCCTCCTCCACAGCAGAGACCTTCCTCTTTCCCGGCTTCAGTAACTCCAGTGCGTACCTGGCAAGACCCAGTTCCAAATATCCCGCGAACCACACGCCCAGCCCCAGAGACAAAAAGGGCATGGTGTAGATCCGGCTCACATGAAGGCCTTCCAGCAGTACAATAAAAATGCTCCATAGCAACGTCCAGCCCACAAAAGGCAGGCCCAGCCAAAAAAAGAAGACCAGCGTGGGCCAAAAGGCACAAAATCCCGTTTTCAGCCCCTTTTGAAAGACCTGGGGCAGGCTCTCCTCCGGGGATAAAAACAGCAAATACCCCACCGGGAGCAGGACAATGGAGCCTGCGGAGGTAAGAACGCTTCTCAAAAGAGACCCTATTTGGGACAGACCCATTCCCTCCCGGTACATCTCCATCCTAAGGAAAAGGTCCGTCTCCCCCCGCGCCTCTATCAGTTGGGCCGTCCCCCATGCCTGCAGCAGGCTTGGTCCCCAGGACAGCAGTTCGGAGATCGCCGTCAACATCAGCGCCGCCGCCAAGACCCGCTTCCATTTTCCGCTTTGAAGGGGGTGGCTCAAGGTTTGTCTCTTTCCGCTCCGGATCATGGTGAGCGCCGCGGAATCCACGCACAGGGAAAGTCCCCGTCCCAGCACCGTCAAAGGAAGCAGGATCCAAAGGGGAAAGACCCTTTGCCTGGACGTGGCCCACAATACCATCAGAAAGACCCCTGGAAGGCCCGGAAGCAGCGCCAAAAAACTCAGACGCGCGAAATATCCCCGTTCTTTCCGACCCTTCTGCCTCGCCCAACGCCGGATCTTTTTTCCCGTCATGGTCCTCCGGTCCCTTCCTTCCCGTCAACTCCCTTATTTCGCCGCTCCATCCAATTCAGCACCAGAGCGCGTAATTTTCCCACCACCAGCCATGTCAGCCACAGGCTCAGAAAAAATACCGCCCAGTAGAAAAGCTGAAACCAAAAGGGAAGCAGTCCCCGAAACCAACCTAAATAGCCCAGAGCGCAGACCAGGCCCAATCCCGACGGGAGAAGGAGAAGTCCTTCCTTTTTGGACACCGCCGTCAAAATGGCCTGAAGAGGCACCCCCACCCAAAAGGGAAGACAGAATAGGACCGCCACGATGACCCCGTAAACTGCCAACAAGGGCCCCAGGATCGGAAGGACCAACAGCAGGTGGAACATGCCTACCCCTCCTTTTTTCTTTCTGTCACCACCCTGGGTAACCACAGTTTCTTCCAAAGCCCCCAGCCCAGCCACAGCCCCAGGAGGGCCCCCAAAGCGGGAAGGCCGGGGATGAACAGAAGCTGTTCGATAGGGGCCTTTTCCCCTCCCGCACTCCAGCCGTGGTAGCGGTAGAGGGCCATCCCGACCGTAGCCGCCGCCGTCAACAGGGGAAGGCACCATCGCCAAACCCGGCGTTTGGGAAAGCGGCAAACGCTGTATTCCGCCACTAGGGCAATGACCAGAGGGATGGCAAACAGCAGCAAAAATACCACACTGTTTTCCTCACTTTTTCTTCTTTTTATCAGCCCAAAGGCCTCCTGCCGCCGCTCCTGTAACGGAGGCCGTCGAGCAGATCCCCACCAGGATAAATTCCACCGTACAGGCCATATTGCACCCCGGTCCGATCTCTGTCCAGCACACCTGGCGGCTCATCCAAAAGAGAAAGGCGGCAAGGGGAAGGATCACGACGGAAAACCGCCACCTTCCCGGCCGGGTCACCAGAAAAAATTCCAGCGCACTTACAGCAAAAAAGAGAAGAACGAAAAAAACATGCCTTATAACACCCTTCCGTCCTTCACCTGAAAGCGCTTTCCGCTTTGAGGAACGTTTCTGTCATCCTCGCAGCAGGTGATAAGTACCTGACCGCCGTCGATCCGCTCCAGCACAAAGCTCTGCCGTTTGGCGTCTAACTCGGAAAGCACATCGTCCAGAAGAAGAACAGGCCACTCCTCTGTCTCCTCCCGAAAAAGCTCCCGGCAGGCCAGCTTCAGGGAAAGAGCCGCCGTTCTGGTCTGCCCCTGGGAAGCAAATTGCCGGGCGCTTCGTCCATCCACCTCCACTGTCAGGTCGTCCTTGTGGGGCCCCGACAGGCAAAGCCGGGAATCCAGTTCCGCCCGACGGTGGCTTTGCTGATGCTCCAACAACTCTTTCAGGATGGTCTTGGGATCTCCCTCCGGGTCGGTAACGGTGGAGACCGTCTCATACCGAAGTCCCAGGCTTTCCCGGCCCCCGGAAAAGTCTGATTGAATGGGGGGGGCCAGGGCACTGAGCCGCTTGATGAAGTGGGCCCGATAGTATATGAGAAGAGCCCCCACCTGGGCCATGCGAAGGTTAAAATCGTCCAGAGCGTCCAAGAGGGACGGCTTTTCTTCCCAGTCCCGCAGGATCCGGGTCTTTTGCTCATAAAGCCGCTTATATTCCCCCAAAGCCAAGGCGTATTTGGGTCGAAGCTGGCAGATTGCGTCATCCAAAAACCGCCGTCTCTCCGCCGCCCCGTCCCGAATGAGGGACAGGTCCTCGGGGCAAAAGAGGATGGTATTGAAGATCTCTCCCAATTCCCCGGCGCTCTTCAGTTTTACGCCGTTGGAAAAAAGCTGTCTTCTTTCCCCCCGGTGGAGCCGGGCCTCTAAGGTGAAATCCCGCTTTCGGGAAAAGACTTCCCCTTTCAAAAAGGC
>CANOHR010000009.1 GCA_947565875.1 uncultured Pseudoflavonifractor sp. | reverse complement strand
GGCCCATGGCGATGCCGTCGCACACGGCGATGGCGGGGAACTCCACCGGGGTGCCGCCCGCGGCCCGGACGCCGGCCTTGACGGCCTCGGCGATCTTATCCAGATTCATATGGCCTGGGACGATCTCGTTGTAGGAGCAGACCACGCCGATGAGGGGCCGCTCCAGCTCCTCCTTGGTGTAGCCCAAAGCGTAAAAAAGGGACCGATTGGGTGCGCGGTCCACACCCTTTGTCACATTGTCGCTTCTCATATGTAAACCCTCCTTAGTGGAAGCTGATTGAGGCTATTTTACTCTTTCAAACTCTGCCCGTCAAGGGAAAAGCCCTATTCTACCAACCGTGGATTGACGGAAAAGCAGGGAAATGTTATGCTGGAGCGGTAAGGAGGGGATGACTGTGGAGTCCATCAACAGGGAAAAATTTGGCAGTTTTGTGGCCCAGCTTCGTAAGGAGAAGGGACTTACCCAACAGGAGTTGGCGGACGGGCTCTATGTCTCCAACAAGGCGGTGAGTAAGTGGGAGCGGGGCCAGAGTCTCCCGGATATCAGCCTTTTGTCTCCCCTGGCGGAGTTATTGGGGGTAACGGTAGCCGAACTTTTAAAAGGGGAGCGGCTTATGGGGCAAAGTCTGGATAACCGTGAGGTGGATGTCCTTGTGGGCAAAGCGCTCCAGCTTTCGGCGCAGGAGGGGGAGAGAAGAAGACGGGACCGCCGCTTCTGGCGGAGGGCTTGGGCAGTCTGTGCCGCCGCGGTGGTTTTGGAACTCCTCTTTCTCCTTTCATCAAGTCGGCTCACGGCGGTGGAGCTATGGGACTATCTGCTTCTGACCGAGGCTCTGACCCTGGGTATTGGGGCCTACTTTTGCTTTCTTGTCAAAGAGACCCTTCCCGCCTACTATGATGAGAACAGGATCTGTGTCTACTCCGACGGTATTTTCCGTATGAACCTGGGCGGCGTCCGCATCAATAACAGCAACTGGCCCCATATCATTGCCATGGGCCGGCGATGGCTGCTGAGCTTGGCAGTCCTCTGGCCTCCGGTCTTCGCTCTGGCACGACTGGTCTTGCCCGACATGGCCATGCTGGCCCTGACCCTTCTGTTCTGCCTGGGCTTTTTCATTCCCACGATATACACAGCCTGGAAGCATCAGTGACCCCGCCCTTGCTTTTTGCGCTCACGTCTACTATACTTTTTATATCACAGCCAGAAAGGTGATACCCCTATGAACACTCGTCCCATCTAAAATGCGTGGAGCTGGAACAGACAGGCGCCGGTGACCGGGGCCTGTCTGTGGTACGCATTTTAGAGGAGGGACGATTTTTTATGCCGGAACAACGAAATATTTATCTTTTCTATGCCATGGCTCTTTTGCAGGGTATGGTATTTTACGGTCCTATTGCCACTCTGTACCGTCAGGCAGCAGGGGTGAGGCTTGGGACAGATCGCCCTGATGGAGGGGATCTCCCTGGCGCTGTCGGTGGCACTGGAGCTTCCCTGGGGTATTTTGGCGGAGCGGCTGGGCTATAAGCGGACCATGCTCCTCTGCTCCGGGCTGTTTTTTGTTACCAAGCTGATTTTCTGGCAGGCGGCCGGCTTCGGGGGCTTCCTTCTGGAGCGGATCCTTCTGGGAGTGGTCACCGCGGGCCTTCCCGGCATGGATACGGGGATGCTGTACCTGTCCTGTCCGCCGGAGAAGGCCCACCGGGTCTTCGGGATCTATAACAATATGACCATTTTGGGCCTTCTCCTTGCCACGGGGATCTATACCCTCTGGATCGGAGACAATTACCGCTTAGCGGGCGCTCTCACAGCGGTGAGCTATGCCCTGGCAGCATTGTTGTCCTTGGGATTGAAGGAAGTCCGGGCCCCGGAGCGCCGTCAGAGCCGGGAGACAGTGGAAAGCTTCCGGGCCGCTGTGGGAGAATTGCTGGGAGAAAAGCGGCTACTCTCGTTTTTGGCGGGGGCGGCTTTGCTGGGGGCGGTCCATCAGATGGCGACGGTCTTTTACAGCCAAAGCCAATATCAGCGTATTGGCATGACCGCCGCCGGAATGGGTGGGGCCTACGCCTTGGTCACTCTTCTGGGCTTGCTGGGGGGCTATTCTGCCCGGCTGAAGGAGAAAGTGGGGGAAAGGGGGCTCTTTGTTCTGCTTCCGCTGGTTTCCGCTCTGTCCTGCGGTATGCTGGCGTTTACAAAGAGCATACCCCTGTCAGTGTTGGCGGTGGCGGTCTTTCGGGTCTCATTTGACCTGTTTCAGCCGCTTCAGGCCGCCATCCAGAACCGACTGGTGGAGACCCGGGATCGGGCTACAGCCCTAAGTGTTCACGCGATCCTGCTGGACGGCATTTCCATCTCGGCGACCCTGCTTTTAGGCAGGCTTTCAGAGATAAGCCTTTCCGCCGCTTTCCTCTTTGGGGCGGCACTGTGCCTGGGGAGTCTGGGTTTGCTGTGCCGGGCGGGAAAGGAGATAGGGGAAGGGAGGAAGAGCGGTGGCGGAATTAAGCTCCATGATGAATCTGGGAAAAGAGATGGATAGAAAGCTGCGTTCGGTGGGGATCGGTTCCGCCGAGGAGTTGATGGCCGTAGGCTCCAAGGAGGCATACAGAAGGCTGAAGGCCCTGTATCCCAATGTGTGTCTGGTCCACCTCTACTGCCTGGAGGGGGCTATCGGGCAAACGGAGTACAACTGTCTTTCCAAAGAGGTCCGGGCAGACATGAAAGCCTTCAGCGATGGGCTGAAGGGATAAGGCCGGCCGCTTCCCAGGATCAAAAATGCCCGACTTCCCGCAAATACCACATTGGCGGGAAGCCGGGCATTCTTTAAAACAGTCCTACGATTTTTCCATCGTCGGTGACGTCGATTTTTTCCGCCGCAGGACACTTAGGTAATCCCGGCATGGTCATGATATCTCCGGTCAGGGCGACGAGGAAGCCTGCTCCGGCGGAGACCTTCAGATCGCGGACAGTAACGTCAAACCCCTCGGGTGCCCCCAACAAAGCCGGGTCATCGGAGAAGGAATATTGGGTCTTGGCCATACAGATGGGCAGATCCCCAAAGCCCAACTCAAGAAGCCTTTGGGCCTGCTTCTGCGCTTTGGGAGTCAGCAGGGCCTTCTCCCCGCCGTAGACCCGGCCCACAATGGCGTTGAGCTTATACTGGATGGAGGTATTGTCCTCATAGGCATAGGTAAACTCATCCAGCCTGGGTTCCTCCTCGCACAGCCGGATGACCTCCCGGCCCAGAGTCTCGCCTCCTTCGCCGCCCTTGGCCCATACCTCGGAGAGAGCCACGTTGGCTCCCATTTCCCGGCACTTTTTTTCCACCAACTCCAGTTCGGCGGGGGTGTCGGTGGGAAAGGCGTTGATGGCTACCACGCAGGGCAGATGATACGTATTTTTGATATTGTTTACATGCCGCAGGAGATTGGGAAGCCCACGCTCCAGAGCCCCCAGATCCTCCTTGCCCAGGTCCGTTTTGGCCGCGCCCCCGTGATGCTTCAACGCCCGGACAGTGGCCACGACGACCACTGCGTCGGGGGTAAGACCTGCCATGCGGCATTTGATGTCCAGAAACTTTTCTGCCCCCAAATCGGCGCCAAAGCCCGCCTCGGTGACCACATAGTCCCCCAGCTTCAGGGCCGCGTCGGTGGCAATGACACTGTTGCAGCCGTGGGCAATGTTGGCGAAGGGGCCGCCATGAATGAAAGAGGGGGTCCCCTCCAAAGTCTGGACCAGATTCGGCTTGATGGCGTCCTTCAAAAGGGCGGCCATAGCCCCCTCCGCCTTCAGATCGTGGGCGGTAACAGGTTCCCCAGCACGGGTATAAGCCACCACCATCCGCCCCAGCCGGGTTTTCAGGTCGCTCAGATCGGAGGCCAGACAGAATACCGCCATGACCTCGCTGGCTACGGTGATGTCAAAGCCGTCCTCCCGTGGTACGCCCTGCATCCGTCCGCCAAGGCCGTCGATCACGCTGCGAAGCTGGCGGTCGTTCATATCTACGCACCGCTTCCAGGGGATATTCTTTGTGTCGATATCCAGGGCGTTACCCTGCTGGATGTGGTTGTCCAACATGGCGGCCAGGAGATTGTTGGCCGCTCCGATGGCGTGGAAGTCCCCGGTAAAGTGGAGATTGATGTCCTCCATGGGGATCACCTGGGCGTATCCGCCGCCGGCAGCCCCTCCCTTTACGCCGAACACAGGGCCCAGAGAGGGCTCACGGAGGGCAAGACAGGTCTTCTTTCCCAGCCGGGACAGGGCGTCGGCTAACCCTACGCTGGTGGTGGTTTTCCCCTCTCCTGCCGGAGTGGGATTGATGGCGGTGACCAGGATCAATTTGCCCTTCCGGGGCTTATCCTGATAGGCGGAGGGCTCCACCTTAGCCTTGTCGTGACCATAGGGGATCAGGTCCTCTCCGGCAAGGCCCAGTTTGGCGGCGATCTCCTGGATGGGCCTTGCTTTTACGCTCTGGGCGATCTCAATGTCGGTCAGCATATGTCTCCCTCTCCTTTTTATAATTTCCGTATGTTATCCCAGATCCTCATGGGGATCCCGGCGGGCAGTATTTTTCCGCCAAGGCGCATAACAAAGGGAATGGGGCCGCAGGTGACTACCCCGGCTCCCAAGCCGTTCATGGTAAGGCTCCAGGCGGCAGCCGCCTCAGGGCGCATGGCCAGGGGGGTATGGCGTACTGCGCCCGGGTTGGCGGTATCCCTGGCCACGGCCATAAATTCCGTTTTGAGCCAATAGGGACATACTGCCGTCACCAATATGCCCCGGCCCTGAAGTTCGTGGCGAAGAGCCTGGGTATACCGAAGCAGAAAGGCCTTGGTGGCGGCGTAAAGGCTTATCCCCGGCAGGGGTTGAAAAGCGGCGCAGGAGGCGATCTCCAACACCCGGCTTCCCCTGTGGAGATAGGGTAGGCACAGCCGAGTCACCTCCGCGGCGGCATGGCAGTTGAGAGCGATCATGTCTTCCGTTTCCTTTGCCGTCAGATCTTGAGCCTCTCCAAATTTGCCAAATCCGGCAGCGGAGACCAGAACCGACACCACCGGCTTTTCCACCTCCAGGGTCCGTTCCAGAAGGTCAAAGCTTTCCCGGTCGGTAAGGTCCAGCGCCAGGATCCGGCAGTCATGGTCCAGCGTATCCGCCAGCGCCGTCAGCCGCGTCTCCCGTCGGGCAATGAGCCACAACTCATCCAGTTCCATCCGTTTATCTATATGCTTTGCATAGGCCCGTCCCAACCCGGAGGAGGCCCCTGTAATGATCCCGATCCGCATACTGTCCCTCCTTTGTTGTTCAAAAGGTAGTATGACCGGTTTCTCCGAATTTTTCCGCCAAGTAAAGCTATTGTACCATCTAGCCTGGGGAATGACAAGAAAAAAGACGCCTTCAAGGCGTCTTTTTTCTCAAAATGTGTTTACTTTTCCATTTTGGAGATCAGCTTGCTGAAGCGGTGGGGATCCACATCGTCCTCCGCCACCACCTTGACCCGCTGGCCCACAAGGGCATACAGCCCCAGCAGGGAACGGGCGTCCAACATAACGGTGCCGGTGGTGAGCCATACCTCGTAGGGGGTCTCACTGGCCAGGGCGTTGATCTTTTGCACCTGGTCGGCGTCTCTTATATCAAGTTCTTTCACCATAATGATGATTCCTCCTTGTGTCGCAATGGTTTGAAGCCTTGTTTGTCCTCACCGTGAGCCCCGGTGATTGCCCGTATTCTACCAGTATCTTCCATTAAAGTCAACGTTCCTATTATATAAAATGCATAAACTATATCTGTCATTTTTGTACAATATGTCAATCTGATTTTGCAGGTTTTATGCCGCCTCCGTTTTCGGCAAAAAGAAAAAAGGAAGCGGCGGGATATTGACCCGCCGCTTCCTTCCTATCTGTGTTTTAGTTGGACGCGGTATCCAGATCGGTGTCGCCGCCCCTTGTTGCCACAAGCTCCATATCCTTCGCTTCCGCCTGCGGCGAAAGCTCTCTCATTCCGCTGTGGCTCCTCTCCCCTCAAAGCCTGAGGAACGGCTTTAAGGGGCCCTTTGGTTTTAGTTGGACGCAGTGTCCAGGTCGGTGTCTCCGCCCCAGATCATGTTCTTGCGCAGTTCCTCGCCCACGATCTCCATCTGGTGCTTCTTGAGCTGGGCGCGCTTGGAGTTGAAGAAGGTCCGGCCGTTCTTATTCTCGGCGATCCACCTTCCGGCGAAGGTGCCGTCCTGAATGTCGGAGAGGACGGCGCGCATGTTGGCCTTTACCTGCTCGGCGGGAAGGACACGGGGGCCGGAGACATACTCGCCGAACTCAGCGGTGTCGGAGATGGAGTAGTTCATGGCGGCCACGCCGCCCTTGTTGATCAGGTCCACAATGAGTTTCAACTCATGGATACACTCAAAGTAGGCGTTTTCCGGCTCATAGCCTGCCTCCACCAGTACCTCAAAACCGCAGCGCATCAGATCCACTACGCCGCCGCACAGGACCGTCTGCTCGCCGAAGAGGTCGGTCTCCGTTTCATCGTGGAAGGTGGTTTCCATGACCCCCGCCCGGGCGCCGCCGATACCGGCAATGTAGGCCAGGGCGATCTTATAAGCGTTCCCCGTGGCGTTTTGTTCCACCGCCACCAGGCAGGGCACACCCTTACCGCTGACGTAGGTGGAACGGACAGTGTGGCCGGGGCCCTTGGGGGCCGCCATGAATACGTCCACCCCGGCGGGGGGGACGATCTGCTGATAGCGGATATTGAAGCCATGGGCAAAAGCAAGGGCCTTGCCCTCGGTCATATAGGGGGCGATGTCCCGCTTATAGACCTCGGCCTGGACCTCGTCGTTGATGAGCATCATCACAATGTCGCCCCACTTGGCGGCCTCGGAGACCGTCTTCACCTGAAGACCGGCCTTCTCGGCCTCGGCCCAGTTTTTGGAGCCCTCCCGCAGGCCGACACATACGTCACAGCCGGAGTCCTTCAGGTTCAGGGCATGGGCATGACCCTGAGAGCCGTAGCCGATGATGGAGATCTTCTTACCGTCCAGATAGGAAATGTCGCAGTCTTTCTGGTAGTACATTTTAGCCATGGTCAAACACTCCTTCATTTTAGTGGGATTTTTCTCAGAATAGCAGACTACCGGGGAAAAGAATGTAAACTGTGTTACAATCCGCTCTTACAGGGTGGCCTTGCCCAGATTGAACTCGGTGTTCTCCTTGCTCTCGTCGCTGATGGTGTAGGCCCCCCGCTCCAGGGCCACCATGCCGGTGCGGACTAATTCCAGGATCCCGAAGGATTCCAGCAGGTCCTGCATGGCGGCGGCCTTGCTCTCGTCACCGATGAGGGCCAGGGTCAGGGACTTCACCGACACGTCGATGATGGAGGAGCGGAAGATGTTGGCGATCTGAATGACCTCATTGCGAACGTCCGAGGTCTCGGCCTTGACCTTGAACATCACAAGTTCCCTTCGGATGGACCGTTCAGGCAGCAACTCCTGGACCGAGTGGACGGGAAAGAGCTTGCGCAGTTGGTTCATGAGTTGCTCCATCATGGCCCCGTCTCCCATGACCTCGATGGTGATCCGGCTCTCATTGGGGTCGTCGGTGGTGCCCACCGCCAGGGATTCGATGTTGTAGCCCTTCCGGGAAAAGAGCCGGGAGACCTGGGAGAGGACGCCAGAGGAGTTCTCTACCAGGACGGACAGGGTGTGGCGGGTATATTCGTTTTTCATGTTTTCCCCTCCTTAATCCAGCAGGAATTGGGTGACGGGAGCCCCGGCGGGGATCATGGGGTGTACCATGGCGTCCTTGTCGATGAGACACTCGATGACATAGGGCCCCTTGCTCTCCACCGCCTTGCGGAACTCCTTCTCAAATTCGTCCTGATGGGCGCAGCGGCCGCCGGGGATCCCATAGGCCTCAGCCAGCTTCACAAAATCAGGGCCCCGGTCCAGGTCGGTCTGGGAATAACGCTCTCCATAAATGAGGTGCTGCCACTGGCGGACCATACCCAGGGTATGGTTATTGAAGATGACTACGATGACGGGCACGTGGTAGTGCTGGAGGGTGGCCAGTTCGTTGCAGTTCATGCGGAAGCCTCCGTCGCCCACGCAGGCCACCACCGGTACGCCGGGGTTGCCCACAGAGGAGCCCATAGCGGCCCCCACGCCGAAGCCCATAGTGCCGAAGCCGCCGGAGGTAATAAGCTGGCCGGGCCGGGAGAAGTGGTAGTATTGGGCCGACCACATCTGATGTTGGCCTACGTCGGTGGCGATGATGGCCTTGCCGTCGGACACGTCCTGAATCGTTTCCAGGATCTCGTGAGGGTGGAGGATCTCGTCCTTCTTCAGGGGTACCTCCGGATGGGAGAAGACCCACTTTTTCCACTCCGGGTAGTCATGGGCTGGAAGCTTCTCATTAAGGAGTTGAAGGACTCTGCGGGCGTCCCCGATGATGTGGTGGTCGGTCTTTACATTTTTGTCGATCTCCGCCCGGTCAATGTCGATCTGCACCACCTTGGCCTGCTGGGCAAAGAGGGTGGGATCGGTGGCCACCCGGTCGGAGAACCGACAACCCACGGCGATAAGAAGGTCGCATTCCGCACTGGCGTAGTTGGAGGCGTGGGAGCCATGCATACCGATCATGCCGGTGAAGAGGGGGTGGTTTCCGGGCAAAGCGCCGCCGCCCATGATGGTGGAGGCCACAGGGGCGTTCAGGGTCTCCGCAAATTTGCGGAACTCAGGGACAGCCCCCTTGGAGCGGATAACACCGCCGCCTACCAGGACCAAAGGCTTTTCCGCCGCCTCGATCATAGCCAGCAGTCTGGCAATGTCGCCCAGATCGGGCTCGGGGGTTTTCAGGTCGTGGCTGGAGCGGCGGAGCATGGCTCCCAGTCGTCCGTGGGAGGCATGCTGCTCCACGGGGAGATACTCGTAATTGACCTCAGCGGCGGTCACGTTTTTGGCAATGTCGATCAGTACCGGTCCCGGTCGGCCGGACCGGGCGATGGCAAAGGCCTCCCGCATAATGTCGGCCAGCTGAGCGGGGTCTTTCACCAGATAGTTGCACTTGGTAATGGGCATGGTGATGCCGGTAATGTCTACCTCCTGGAAAGAGTCTTTGCCGATCAGATTCTCGCTGACATTGCAGGTGATGAAGACCACAGGGGAGGAATCCATATAAGCGGTGGCAATGCCGGTGGTCAGGTTGGTGGCGCCGGGGCCGGAGGTGGCGAAGCATACCCCCACCTTACCGGTGGACCGTGCGTAGCCGTCGGCGGCGTGGGAGGCTCCCTGCTCATGGGAGGTAAGGATATGGCGGATCTTATCCTTGTAGCCGTGGAGCTCCATCTCGTCATAGACGTTGAGGATGGTGCCGCCGGGGTAGCCGAAGACCGTGTCCACCCCCTGCTCCAGCAGGCACTCCATAATGACCTGGGCACATTTCATTTTCATATCAGTCAGCCTCCTTTTTGGGGTTTGGGAAATTTTCCTTCCGGGAAAAAACAAAACGGCTTCGTCCCACAATAGGACGAAGCCGTTAGCTCCGTGGTACCACCTACATTCGCGGAAAATGTTTCCCGCGCGCTCTTTGGCCCGTAACGGGGGCAGACCGTCCTTGCCTACTGGGTACAGCCGTTCAGCATAGCCGCTCTTGGGTGACGTTCGGTCGCCGCCCCTCACGGAAGCTTCCACCTGCCGCTTCCTCTCTCGGCTTACGGGGCGGGCCTACTGGCCCTGTCATTGCGTTTGAGTTATTGGTTCATATGATACTATTTTCCGGCAGGTTTGTCAATCAAAAAAAGGAGGAAGAGACTGGACTTTTTCGACGAAATACACTATGATATAAAATGATATGGAATGCTCCGCCCGTGAAAGCGGCGGGGTGTAAACAGCGAGGTGAAACTATGCTGCGTCGATTTTATGGCGGGGTCCACCCCATAGAGCATAAGGACTTGACCGAGCAGAAGACGGCTCTGCCTCTGTCTGAGGCCCCGGCCCAGGTCGTGATCCCTCTGTCTATGAATGGAGGGGCGCCCTGCCTTCCCCTGGTGGCAGAGGGAGAAACGGTGAAGGTGGGGCAGCTGATCGCCCAGCCCCAGGGACTGGGCGCGCCCATCCATGCCAGCGTATCCGGGACGGTTTCTGCTGTGGAGGACCGGAGTTATGGCGGGGGCGGGAGGATGCTGTCGGTGGTGATCGACAACGACTTCCAGGACGCTCCCTGCCCAGAGGGAAAGCGAAGGAACAGCGCCGCGGGTTTGATCGGCGGCGAGATCGGCAAGCTGATCGAGGACGCTGGGATCGTGGGCATGGGAGGAGCGGGTTTTCCCACCTATGCCAAGCTGAAGGGGGCGGTGGGGAAGATCGATACCCTCATTGTCAACGGCTGTGAGTGCGAGCCCTATATCACCTCCGACTACCGGCTCATGCTGGAGCGGGGGGAGGCGGTGATCGGCGGGGCAAGGCTTCTGAGTAAGGTCCTTGGAGTACAGAAGACGGTGGTCGCTGTGGAGACCAATAAGCCCGATGCCATCGAACTGTTGCGGGCCCAGGCGGAGGGGAAGGATGACCTTCATATTCAACCCCTTCGTACACGGTATCCCCAGGGTTCGGAGAAGCAGCTGATCCAAATGCTCACCGGCCGCCGGATCCCCTCGGGGAAGCTGCCGGTGGAAGTGGGGTGTCTTGTTTCCAATGTGGCCACCGCGGCGGCGGTCTGGGATGCGGTCATGGAGGGAAAGCCCCTGACCCGCCGCTATGTCACTGTAACGGGAGGCGCACTCCGCCAGCCTGTGAATCTGATCGCCCCGGTAGGGACTCCGGTGAGTTGGCTTATCAAGCTGGCGGGAGGCTTTCAAATGCCGCCGGACCGGGTGCTGCTGGGTGGGCCCATGATGGGAACGCCTCTTTACGATCTGGACGCGCCTATCATGAAGACTACCAACTGCGTTCTGTGCCTCACCGGGGACGAGGTGAGCAAACAGGACCCGGCTCAGGCCTGTATCCGGTGTGGAAAATGCCTGGAGGTCTGTCCCATGAAGCTGGAGCCTCTTTTTATGCGGATGAACGTGGAGAAGCGACGCTGGGATGCGGCAAAGGCGCTCCATGTGACAGACTGTATCGAGTGCGGCTGTTGCGGCTATATTTGCCCCGCCCGTATTCCTCTGGTACAGTCCTTCCGCATGGCAAAGGCCGCCCTCCGGGCGGAAGAGTCCAGGAGCGGGACCGGGGAGGACCGGGAGGAAAAACAGGAGGAGAAGGAGGCGGCTGAAGGATGAAGGAATATGAGGCCCTGAAGCTGACGGTGGCCCCCTCTCCCCATATCAGTTCCCCGGTGGGGACCCGGGCCCTGATGCTGGATGTATTGATCGCTTTGGTCCCCGCTCTGGCTATGGGGGTCTTCTTCTTTGGCCCCAGGGCGCTGGTTTTGACGGTCGTCTCGGTGCTGGGCTGTGAGATCTTTGAGGGACTATACCGGCTGGCGCTGAAAAAGCCGGGGAGCGGCGGGGACCTGTCCGCTGCGGTCACCGGGGTGCTGCTGGCCTTTGCCTGCCCGGTGTCCATGCCCTATTGGACTATTCTTGTAGGTGATTTTTTTGCCATTGTGGTGGTGAAGCAACTCTTTGGCGGACTGGGGAAAAATTTCCTGAACCCGGCTTTGGCGGGACGGGTGTTCCTGTCGTTGTGTTACCTGCCTGAGATGACGGTATGGATCAAGCCGGGGACCAAATTCTGGCTGGAATTGACCCAGGCCGGGGCGGATGGAGTCTCCACAGCGACCCCCATGGCGGACCTCCACAACGGCGTACTGCCCTGGATGGGGACTTCGGGCGCACGGCTCCATGATCTGTTTTACGGAAATGTAGGCGGCTGTATCGGAGAGGTCTCCGCCCTGGCGCTGCTTTTCGGGGGGGGCTATCTGGTCCTGCGGGGGGTGATCCACCTTCGGATCCCGGCGGCCTACCTGGGAACGGTGGCTGTTCTCGCCTATGTGACGGCGCCCATCACTACAGCTTCCAATTGGATGTTGGCCCAGCTGCTGGGGGGCGGGCTTATGCTGGGGGCCCTCTTTATGGCTACAGATTATGTGACTACCCCATGCACCCCATGGGGGGAGGTGCTTTTTGGGATCGGCTGCGGACTTCTTACCGTTTTCCTCCGTGCCTTTGGCGGGGTGGAGGGGGTCAGCTACGCCATTCTGCTGATGAATGTGTGTGTACCTCTTCTGGAGAAATGCACCGGACCCAAAAGATATGGCGCACCCAAGGACCGGCGGAAAAAGGCGGGGAAGGGGGGCGGTGAAGCATGATGGACACAGAGGGAAAAAAGCCGGGGAAGCTTTCCCTTCCTTTGCTGAAAAAGGATGGGGAGGAGAAAGCCCAGAGCGAAAAGCCTGTCCGGGAACAGGTGGACCTTCAGCACGAGACGGGATTTCTCCGCCTGACCGGGTACCTGTGTCTTCTGTTTGCCCTGTGCGGCCTGGTGTTGGGGCTTACCAATCTCCTGACCGAGGAGCGGATCGCTCAGCACCAGGGAGAACGGCACATGGGTGTTTTGGAGGAGGTGCTGCCCTATGGAGGCAACTACCGGGAGATCCGTTACTCCGGCGGTGACGCCTCCGTGGAAGCCGCCTATGAGGCGGAAGGGGCGGGCTGGGTCTTCCAGATATCCCCGGAGGGCAGCTACAGCGGTACCCTTACCCTGATGGTGGGGGTCAACGGAGATGGTACGGTTTCAGGAGTGGCCGTCATTGAGTCCGGGGAGACGGAGGGCCTGGGCCTGCGGGCCTCTGAGAGTGAATTCCGGGGCCAGTTCACCGGTAAGTCCGGTCAGGTCAAGGTGAAGGCAGATGGTGGAGAGATCGCCGCCATCTCGGGAGCTACCGTTACGTCACGGGCGGTGTGTGCTGCGGTGAATTCCGCGTTGGATGCCGCCGATGGTCTGCGCTGAGGGGAGGGAGAAGGATATGAACGTGGGAAAACAACTCAAAGAAGGCTTTCTTACCCGGAACCCGGTCGTAGTCCGCCTTGTGGGCCTCTGCGCGGCGGTGGCTGTTACCACCACGCTGCTTAACGGTCTGGGGATGGGCCTGTGTGTAACGGCGGTATTGATCCTTTCCAATGGGATCCTTTCGGCGTTGTGGTTTTATCTGCCGGAACGCCTGAGGCTCATCTCCGCCATTATGGTGAATGCCACGCTGGGTGGGGCGGCCGATCTGCTGGTCCAGGCATTTCTTCCGGATCTGGCCGGGGAACTGGGCCTCTTTCTCCCCCTGGTGCCGGTGACGGTGATCCTGCTGGGTGGAGCGGGAGCCTACGCCTATGAAAATACGGTGCCCCGCTCCCTGTTGGAGGGGCTTTGTCAGGGCCTTGGCTATACTCTGGTGTTGGCGCTGGCAGGCTTTCTTCGGGAGTTGCTGGGCAAGGGCAGCTTTGGTTTCGGTTTTCTGGGGGGCGGCCAGGGACTTCGGCTTTTTCCCGAGCAGTATGCCGCTTTGGGGCTCAGCGGTCCGGTGGGCGGTTTCCTGGCCCTGGGCTGTGTGGCTGCGCTGGTGCAGTTCTGTAACGGAAGACCCAAACGGGTAAAAAAGAAAAAGGGAGAGGGGGCGAAGGGATGAACGGATCGTTTTTCTCTCTGATGAGCATTGCCTTGGGCGCGATCCTGGTGAGTAATGTGGTCTTTGCCCAGCTTTTGGGTGCGGGTCCTTTTCTGAAGGGTTCCGGTTCCCTCCGCACCGCTCTGGAAACGGGACTGACCCTTACCCTGGTCATGGCCCTCACCACGGCGGTCTGCTGGCCTATCAATGAATACGTGCTGGCTCCCAACGGTTTAAAATTTGTGGAGATGGCCGTCTTTCTTCTGACGGCGGTTTTCCTGGTAGAACTTCTGGAACTATTGTGGAGAAAGCTGGCGCAGGGCCGGGAACTGCCCCCTGCCGGAGGCCTTCCTCTGGCCGCCAACTGCGCGGTGCTGGGTGTGGTCCTCCAGAACGTTCAGAATGTCAGCGGTTTCCTCCAAAGCCTGACCTATGCCGTGGCGGGGGGGCTGGGTTTTCTGCTGGCGATCCTGCTCTTTGCGGGGATCCGGGAGCGGCTGGAATTTGCCGACTGTCCCAGGTCCTTTGAGGGCCTTCCCATCGCCCTGGTGACGGCGGGCCTGCTGGCGCTGTGCTTTACCGGATTTTTCAGCCTGAGTATCTTCGGATAAGGGGGGGAGGAATATGACCAAGCTGTTGATCGGACTGGGGCTCCTGATCCTCTTCGGAGCCCTGTTCAGCCTCCTTACCGCCCTGAGGGCCAAACTGGCCCCGGAGAAGCCCTCTGATGGAGACGCTCCGGCGGAGCCGAAGGAGACGGAAAAAGAGGAGGAGAGAACAGTCCTTCGGGCGGTGGTCCGCTGCACCGGAGGAGGAGTCTCCTTTACTCAATATCAGTATCAGGGGATCCGGGACTGCCTGGCGGCCTCCCAGCTTCCCGGCGGCGGTCCCCTGAAGTGTGAATACGGTTGTCTGGGAATGGGCACCTGTGAGAAGGTGTGCCCCTCCGGCGCTATCCAGGTCCGGGAGGGGGTAGCTGTAGTGGAGGGGGAGAAGTGTACCGCCTGCGGAAAGTGTGTAGAGGCCTGTCCCCGGCACATCATTTTCCTGGAGCCCTATGGGCCCAAACGGCATGTCTCCATCCTCTGTGCTTCCCCGGCGGCGGGGGAGGAGGTGACGCAGGTGTGTTCCAACGGCTGCACAGGGTGTTCCCTCTGCGTGGAGTCCTGTCCCAGAGAGGCCATTACGGTGGAAGACGGGCTTGCCAGGATCGACTATGAAAAATGCGATCATTGCGCCCGGTGCGCCTCCAACTGTCCCCGGCACCTGATCCGGGCAGAGAAGGTGGGAGAGCTTCCCCAGCCGGAGCCTCCCAAGGAACCCCGTCAGCCCCGGCCCCAAAAGGAGCGTCCGCCCAAGGAGCCCAAACCCCGGAGAGAAAAGCCGGAGAAGCCGCCCAAGGAGCCAAAGCCAAAAAAGGAGAAGCCCGACAAGCCCCTGAAGGAATTTGGCTTGAAAAAGGAAAAGCCGTCCAGGGAGCCGGGAGGGGAAAAAGAGGAAAAGGAAACGGGGAAGCTACTTAAGCTGAAGTTGGAGAAGAAGCCCCGCCAGGAGTTGGTGTTGGAAAAGCTGCCTGACCGGGATGGATCCAAGTCCGACAAGGCTTTTGAGGATAGTGAAAAGACTTTGGGACCCGCTCCCAAGACGGAGTCTGCCGCCGGATCGGAGAGCGGGAAAGAGAAAAGGGAAGGTCCCAAAACCTCTGCTGAAGCCTTTGAGGCCTTTGCCCAGGTAGTAGCCGCTGCCGGAGAGGCTCTGGGAGAAAAGGAGCCGGAGAAGGAACCGGAGCCCGAAGCCCTCGAGGCTGAAACGGCTCCAGCCCCGGAGGGCGAAGAGAAACCGGAATGACTCCAAAAGGCCCGGCCGCTGAAGGATCTCAGCGGCCGGGCCTTTTGGGATGGAGAGATAAATATAAATTTAGAGGTTGTCCCATCCCTGGGCGGGCGGGTTTGGAACCCGCCCCTACGCATTGCCCACCTTCGTAGGGGCCGGTTCTAAATCGGCCCGCCTGCACTCACCGCTAAATTTTTATTTATCTTATTTTTTCAAAAAACACAGGCTGCCGGGATGCTCCGGCAGCCTGCTTGGTTTTATCTTGTGGCCCGATCTCAAAAGGCCACCACGATCCCTCCGTCGTTGGCATAGACGGTGGTGACTCCCCGAGCCTCAGAGACCAGGATATCCTTGAACTGACAGGATCTCAGCACCAGTTCCCGGACGTAAAGAGCCCGGTCCAGGTTGTTGCAGTGAACGATGGACAGCGTCCGTCCCACATGTCCGGGATCGGCGGCCATCAGGGTAACCATCCGGGTAAGGGCCTGCTTGACCGAGAGAGCCTGCCCCACCTTTTTGATCTGCCCTTCAGGAGTAGCGCCCATTAGAAGCTTGATCCGCAGGGCCTCGGTGACGATAGCCAATGCCCCGGTGAGCCGCCCGTTTTTCCGCAGATGGTCCAGATTTTCCAGGACAAAGTAGGTGGTCATGGAGGCAATGAATCGGGAGGTCTCATTTACCACCGCCTGAAAGTCCAGACCGGCTCCCGCTGTTTCCAGCAGCTTCATGGCGACAGCCACCTCCCCTGCGGCGGCGGAACAGGAGTTGAAGATATGGATATGGGCTTCCGGGTGTTCCTCCAGCCAGATGGCTCTGGCCTGGGCCGCCGCGTTGTGGGAGCCGGAGAGAAGGGCGGAGAGGGTGACAACGTAGATATCCTCTGCCTGGGCCTTCTCAAAGGCGTCCAGATACTGGGCGGGGGAGGGGCAGGCCGTCTTGGGGGGCTCCTGGCTCTCCCGCATGAGCAGGATCAGGTGGGCCTGGTCGAAGGTCTCATCATCCACGATATCCTCGCCGGCAATGGAGATGGTCAAAGGCGCTCGGAGAAAAGGTCCCTGGTGCAGTTGCCCTGCGGTAAGGTCACAGCAGCTGTCCACAATGATCTTAAAACTCATAAAG
>CANOHR010000008.1 GCA_947565875.1 uncultured Pseudoflavonifractor sp. | reverse complement strand
TGTGCTGTAATCATATCCGCTCAACCGGATATCCTTTCTATGCAAACGTTCCATCTCACTTCCCCCGAAGTTCGATGATCCGGTCCCTCAAAACCGCGGCATATTCGAACTCCAGGCGTTTGCTGGCTTCCTTCATTTCCTTCTCCAGCTTCTCGATGGCCTTCTCCAGTTCCGTCCGGGTCATCTTGTGCTTCTGCCGGAGGGCCCGGTCAGCCTCCTCCTCCGCCTGGGACAGGTTCACCACATCCCGGACCGACTTGATGATGGTCTTGGGGACGATCCCCCGCTCCTTGTTGTAGGCGTCCTGCTTGGCCCGGCGGCGCTCCGTTTCCCCAATGGCCGCCATCATGGAGGGGGTCATCTTGTCGGCGTACATGATAACCAGACCGTCCGCGTTTCGGGCCGCCCGGCCAATGGTCTGGATAAGACTGGTCTCGCTTCGGAGGAAACCCTCCTTGTCCGCGTCCAGGATGGCCACCAGACTTACCTCGGGAAGGTCCAGCCCCTCCCGGAGAAGGTTAATGCCCACCAGCACGTCGTAGGTGCCCAGCCGCAGGTCCCGGATGATCTCCTGCCGCTCCATGGTATCCACGTCGTGATGCATATATTGGACCTTGATCCCCGCATTTTTGAGGTAGGTGGTCAGGTCCTCCGCCATCTTCTTGGTGAGGGTAGTGACCAGCACCCGTTCCCCCCGGGCGGTCCGCTCATTGATCTCTCCGATGAGGTCGTCGATCTGCCCTTCCACAGGCCGTACGTCCACCTTGGGGTCCAAAAGTCCCGTGGGCCGGATCACCTGCTCCACGATCTGACCGGAGCGGCTGCGTTCATATTCCGCCGGAGTGGCGGAGACATAGATCACCTGGTTGAGCCGCTGGGCAAACTCCTCAAATTTCAGGGGCCGGTTGTCAAAGGCGCAGGGAAGGCGGAAGCCATAATCTACCAGAGTAGTCTTCCGGGCCCGGTCCCCATTATACATGGCGTGGACCTGGGGGAGGGTCACGTGGCTTTCGTCAATAAAGAGCAGGAAATCCCTGGGAAAATAGTCCAGCAGGGTCATGGGGGCGGAGCCCACAGGGCGGCCTGAGATCACACGGGAATAGTTCTCGATCCCCGAGCAGAAACCCAGTTCCTGAAGCATCTCCACATCGTACATGGTCCGCTGCTTGATCCGCTGGGCCTCCACCAGCATGTTGTTGCTCTCAAAAAAGGCTACCCGCTCCTCCATCTCCCGGTAGATCTCCTGGATGGCCTGGGCCATCTTCTCCCTGGGCGTGATATAGTGACTGGCAGGATAGATGGGGATATGCTCCAACCGACGGATAGGGGCTCCCGTCACCACATTGATCTCGCTTAAACGGTCGATCTCATCCCCGAAAAACTCCACCCGGATGGCGGTGTCCCGCCAGTAGGCGGGCCAGACCTCAATGGTGTCTCCCCGGACCCGGAACATGTTCCGCTCCCAGGCGATATCGTTGCGCTCGTAGCGGTCTTCAATAAGCCGGCGCATAAAGTCTTCCCGCTTGAAGGTCTCCCCCACCCGGAGAGGGATCATCATTTTGGCATAGTCATCCGGCTCCCCCAGGCCATAGATACAGGACACAGAGGAGACCACGATCACATCCCGCCGCTCGATGAGGGAGGCGGTGGCGGAAAGGCGCAGCCGGTCGATCTCATCGTTGACGGAGGAATCCTTCTCGATGAAGGTATCGGTGTGGGGGATATAGGCCTCCGGCTGATAATAGTCATAGTAGGAAACAAAATACTCCACGGCGTTGTGGGGAAAAAATTCCTTGAACTCGGCACAGAGCTGGGCGGCCAGGGTCTTATTGTGGGCCAGCACCAGAGTGGGCCGCTGGACCTTTTCGATGACCTTGGCCATGGTAAAGGTCTTGCCCGAGCCGGTAACGCCCAGAAGGGTCTGCTCGTCAAGGCCGTTCTCCACCCCCGCTGCCAGGGCTTCGATGGCCTGGGGCTGATCGCCGGAGGGCTCAAAGGGACTGACGACCTGAAATTCGGGCATGACCATACCTCCTTTACGCTCTGCTATTGTATCAAAACATTTGTTCTATTTCAAGCCCCAATCGAACAAATTTTCGGATTCCTTATAAAAATGGAAATCCGCTGTCCCGAAAGGAAACCATATCGTCGTCCACAAAGATCATATGATCCTCCAACTCCACTCCCACCGCCCCCAGCACATCCCGCAGCCGCTGGGTGGTCAGCTTGTCCTCCGCAGAGGGAAGAGCCAGCCCCGACACGTGGTTATGGGCCAGGATGACCTGGGAAGCATTGAGGGAAAGGGCCGCCTCCACTACGCCCCGGGAGGTGACCTCGGCAGCGTTGACGCTCCCCTCCCCCACCAACCGAACGCCCAGGCACTTTCCCTTTCCATCCATACACAGTAGGCACACCCGCTCGTTCCGGGCTCCGAAGAAATAGGGCTGGAGCAAGGCTCTGGCGTCCTCCGTGGTCTGAACGATCTCTTCCACACTGGACCGGGCGGTAAGATACCGGCCGGAAAGCTCCTTCACCGTTTTGATAAGAGCCACCCCATGCTCCCCCACCCCCGGCACCTTCTTCAAGTCGGCGGGAAGGGCGTCCAGCACCCCGGCTAAAGAGCCAAACCGTTCCATCAGAGCGTGTGCAGTGGGATTGGTATCCCCTCTCGGGTTTACATAAAAAAAGAAGCAGTTCCAGCAGCTTATGGTCGGGAAAGGAGTCGGGGCGGGCCAGAAATTCCCCCTTGAACCGTTGGCGGTGGCCGTCATGGATGGACATGGATCGCTCCCCCTTCAGATATTTCTTTCTATTCGGCGTAATATTATACCATTTTCCGCCGTTCCTTACAAGGGAAAACCACCTCTAAGCCCTTCCCCCCATCCCCCGGTGTCACACCTGCATTTCCCGGCCTCCACTCACCATTTTTGGGCCTGGAACGTAGAATATCTTGACGTGGGCAGGAGGGAAGGGGATATGCAGGAGCAGCGGCAGAAACTGGAACGGGATCTGGGAACGTTGAACGTCTCACTGGTATTCCTTCTCCTTATCATACTCGCCGTCTTACTCTCCCTGTGGTCTGCCCTGAGCCAGCGGGAACAACTGACTCTGGTCCTGAAGGGGGAAGACGCCTCCCGCCTCCCGCCTGTGGAACCCCTCCGGCAGATGGGCTCCGCTATCACGGTGGGATGCCTGGGCTTCTTCCTCTGCCTTGCCCTGAGGACCCAGGCTCAGGCGGAGGGTGATCCGGCGGCAAAGCGGTCCGCCCAAGTCAATGTGACGGCCTCCCTTCTGGTCCTGCTGGCCGCCATCCTGCGTCTGGTGGACCTTCAGAGCATAGAGCGGGAGGCCCAGACCCCCCTTCTGGAGGAGACCACATTGCCCGATTGACCACGGACAAAGGAGTGAGACAATGGCATATTCTGACCTGGAGATCCTGGCCCGTATCATCAAGTGCGAGGCAGGAGGCGAAGGGGAAAACGGCATGAAGGCGGTTGCCAGCGTGGTGATGAACCGGGTCAACGTGACCTACGGCGAATATTCCCGTTATAAAACGGTCCGGGCCGTGGTGTTCCAGCCCCGGCAGTTCGTCTGCGCCATGGAGACCGTGGGTGGAGAGTATAATGCCCAGAACATCTACAACATGTCCCTGGAGCAGATCCACTGGGACATTGCCGAGTGGGCCATGGCGGGCCACCGACTTACCAACCTGGGTACCGCCCTGTGGTTTTTCAATCCATACAGTCCTGAATGCCGCACCTATTTCCCCACCAAGGTGGGCGTCTTTGCCATCCGCATCGGCGACCACTGCTTCTATAATCCTACAGACGCGTACGCGGATACATAACCCGGCGCGCCCTACAAAACCAGGCAAAAGCCTGACGATTTACATTTTTAGGAGGCTGTGATTTATGGCAAGACTTTATCCCAACAGCGCCGGTGCCGTCACCTACAGCGCCGCCGATATGGCAAATATGTCCAGCCCGGCGGTCCAGGGCGAAGCCGGCATCAACACCCCACCGGAACAAAACTTCAACACCCCCGCCATGGAAGGGTCCATGCAGCAGTTTTTGAACGACAACCTGGGAGAATATGTGGTCATCGAATTTCTGATCGGCACCCAGACCCTCACGCAGAAGGCGGGCATTCTCTATGCCGTGGGCACCAGCGTGGTCACCCTCTACGAGGAGGTAAGCCAGACCTTTATTACTTGCGACATCTTCTCGGTGAAGTTCGTCACCTTCTTCCTTCCCGGTCACCGTCCCTGGCAGGTCAACCACCCCATGTTCCCCACCAACGGAATGCGGGGGGTAGCTGTCGCCCCCTCCACCGGAGTTTCCGGCGGAGGCTGCATGGGGGCCGGATGCGCCGGCACCTATCCTGGAGGGATGGCGTAAGAAAGGGGACCGTTAGGAACCTCTTTTACCCACTTCGATAAACGTAAGGGCCGACGCTCATTTGAGCGTCGGCCCTTGGTTTTTCTTTTAGCCCGCCTGGTAGACCGCCTTCATGCCCTTGTACATCATATAGCAGTCCAGCTTACCTGTGGTCTCAAAGGGAGCGTGCATACTGAGAACGGGAACTCCCGCATCCAGTGTGTCGATATCCCGCTCTGCCATAAACTTGGCCACCGTGCCGCCGCCGCCGGCGTCCACCTTGCCCAGTTCTGCCATCTGCCAGATGACCCCCGCCTGGTCAAAGATCCGGCGGATGAAACCCACCACCTCGGCGGAGGCGTCGGAGGAACCGGACTTGCCGCCGGAGCCGGTATATTTGCAAAGACCCAGGCCGTAATTCACCATAGCGCTGTTGGCCTTCTCATAAACCTCGGCAAAGTTGGGGTCGTAAGCCGCCGTCACATCGGCGGAAAGACAGAAGGAATGCTCATAGCAGGTCTTGAGAGCCACCCTCTGTGCGTCGCAGAGATCGCTCATGAAGGTGTCAAAGGCGGCCGACTTCATGCCGGAGACTCCCTCAGACCCAATCTCTTCCTTGTCCGCCAGCACACACACGGCGGTGTGGGCCGGATTTTCACTATTCAGCAGAGCGGCAAGGCAGGCGTAGGAACACACCCGGTCATCCTGACCGTAGGCCCCGATCAGGGAACGGTCAAAGCCCACGTCGCTGGCCCGAAAAGCAGGTACCGCCTCCAACTCGGCGGAGATAAAGTCGGCTTCGATAAGCCCATACTTCCGGTTGAGGATCTCCATAATGGCCAGCTTCACCCGGTTGGCGCCCTCGTCCTCCTTAAAGGGACGGGAGCCCACCAGGATATTCAGGTTCTCCCCGGGAATGGCCTCCGCCATGGGCTTTTTGGCCTGCTCCCGGCCCAGGTGGGGCAGCAGGTCGTCTACGGTAAACACCGGATCTCCCACTCCCGTGCCAATGGCCACCCGGATGGCGGAGCCATCAGCGCGCACTACCACACCATGGAGTTCCAGAGGAATGGTGACCCACTGGTATTTGCGGATACCGCCATAGTAGTGTGTCTTCAAAAAGCACAGTTCACTGTCCTCATAAAGGGGCTGGGGCTTCAGATCCAGCCGGGGAGCATCAATGTGGGCCGCACCGATGGAGACGCCGTCGGCCAAGGATTTTTCCCCGATGACCGCCAGCATCAGCGCCTTGCCCCGGTTTACCCGGTATAGCTTGTCGCCGGGCTTCACCGTCATCCCCCTGGTAAAGGGGGTAAACCCCTTGGCCTGGGCCTGGCGTACCGCCTCATCCACCGCCTCCCGTTCGGTCTTGGCGGCGTCAAGAAACTTCTTGTAATCCTCGCAGTAGCTCTGCATGGCCGTCTCGTCCTCGGGAGACAGACGGTCATACCCGTTCTTCCTGTCATCCAGCAGCCGCTCCCGCCGCAACTGGGCGGGAGTCTTTACCTTTTCATCCATACCGTTACCTCCTTGGTGATCGTGTAATATAGGATACCACCAAATTATGAACTTTTCTATGATTTGGGAAAATTTTTCAGCAGGATCCCAAAAGCAGCTTCCGAAAAAGTTCCTTGGCGCGCCGCTCAAATTCTTCCGGCGTATCCCCCGGCCGGTTTTCCAGTACGCAGGAACACTTTTCCCGGTAAAAGCCGTCCGGCTTCTGAGCCTCCACCCGGCGAAGGGCATCCCCTTCATCGAGGCTGTCCCGGGCCATGATCCTGCGAAGGCGCAGTTCTTTGGGAGCCAGCACCGCCACCGTTTCATCGCACCAGCGGGAGAGGCCGCTTTCAAACAAAGCGATGGCGTCGATGGCAAAGGCGGGCTTTCCCGCCGCCTCCGCCGGCGGGAGCATAGCGCCGATCCTTTCCACCACATAGGGATGAGTGACGGCGTTCAACTCCTCCAGGCGGTTCGGATAGACCGCCTTTGCAAGCCGCCTCCTGCTTATTTTGCCCTCTTTATCCAGGATATTCTTTCCAAAGGCCCGGACAAGCTCGACCTTCATTTCCCCGCACTCCTCCAGAAGAGTGTGGTAGACCTTGTCCGCGTCCACCGTCTCCGCCCCCAGGGAGCGCAGGACCTTTAACGCCGTGGTTTTTCCCGCCCCGGTGGGGCCGGTGATACCGATGATCTTCACGACACTCCCTCTTCTCCTTTGGGTTGTGGTAAGCTCCGGATCGCCGGGGACGGCGGTCCCTACAGGGTCATTTTGAAGCCCCGTCGGGATGGTAGTCCCACAGGATCATCCGGAAGAGGTGGCAATACCCCGGTGGGACGCTCAGGTATTGGCCGCTACCTCCGCCTCCATGTCGTCCTCCGTCTCCGCCATGGCCCGAAGGGTCTTTTCCAAAAGGGCATCCAGTTCCCAACCCAGATTTTCCGCCCCCTGGGCAATGCATTCCCGGGAGCATCCGGCGGCAAATTTCTTGTCCTTGAACTTCTTTTTCAGACTCTTGAGTTCCATATCCTTAGTGGACTTGCTGGGCCGCATAAGGGCGGCGGCTCCGATAAGCCCGGTAAGCTCATCACAGGCAAAGAGGACCTTTTCCATCTCCAGTTCAGGCTTGCAGTCGGTTCCCGTCATGCCAAAGCCGTGGGCGCAGACAGCGTGGATAAACTCCGGCGTGAAGCCCGCCTCCTTCAAAAGCTCAGGAGCCTTCACACAGTGTTCCTCGGGCCATTTCTCAAAGTCCACGTCGTGCATAAGACCCACAAGGGACCAGAACTCCTTGTCCTCCCCATGGCCCAAGTCATCAGCCATCCAGCCCATGACCGCCTCCACGGTAAGGGCATGGCGGATATGGAAAGGTTCGGTATTATAGGTTTTCAGGGTCTCCAGGGCTTTTTCCCGGGTGACATTGGCGTTAAGAGGGCTCATGGGGATCTTCCTTTCTGTGTGTGGTTTTATTCCATTTTTTACGGGAGGGGCAAACCCCTCCTCTACATTTCCTGATGGTCCAACTGATCCCGAATCAGCTGTTGGGCCAGCGTAAAGGCCGCCACCCGGCGGCGGGCCAGCGTAAGCTGAGATTTGTAGCGGTCAGGGTCAGGCTTAGCCTCAAAGGTTTTGATCACCTCATTCAGCTTATGTATGGTAGAGGCGATCTGACGGTGGGCCTCCTGAAGGTCTTCCCTGGTATAGTCCATGGTTTTCTCCTTTGCCCGTACATGGCGGGGGCTTACCCCCGCCATGCCATCCTACGGCAACTCAATGATGTGAAAGCCTGCGGCTTTGTTGAGACGGTTGGTCACCGCCAGGCCGATCCCCGTATCCGCCGGGGACTGGGCCCAAATGTCCGTTACGTCCAGATGGTCGAAAGCCCGGAGGGCCTCAAAAATGTGCCGGGCCTGGGCGGCCTGGTCGGCGGCGGGTCCCAGGGTCTCCACCGGGCGGCCCCGAAAATAACCTTTGAACTCGTCAAAGCAGATGATCCCGCTCTTTTCCCCCATCCGGGCTACGATGTACCCCGCCGTCATATCTGGGTCTCCTTTCACCACGGTGACGGGGGCCTTTGGGGCATAATGGCGGTACTTCATGCCGGGGGCCCGGGGCTTCTCTCCCGGATCCATAAGGCGGCGGACCGCCTGGTCCACGGCCACCTCGCCCAGGGTCTCTTCCAGTTCCTCCAGGGTCACCCCGCCTGGGCGGAGAAGACGGGGAGGCATTACGGTCAGATCAATAATGGTGGACTCCACCCCCACCTTGCAGGGTCCTCCGTCCAGAATAGCGTTGATTTTTCCATCCATATCCTCCAGCATGGCCTGGGCCGTGGTGGGACTGGGCCGGCCCGAGGCGTTTCCGGAGGGGGCGGCGACGGGCACACCGGCGGCAGCGATGACCTGCCGTGTGACGGTGCAGTCGGGGCAGCGCATCCCCACCGTATCCAGTCCTGCGGTGACCGCGTCAGGAACGACGCTCTTCCGCTTCAGGATCATGGTAAGAGGTCCCGGCCAGAACCGGTCCGCCAGTTCGTAGGCAATGGGCAGGATCTCCTCACAGTACCGTTCCAGCCAGTCCGTTGAGGGAATATGGAGAATGAGGGGGTTATCCTGAGGGCGGCCCTTGGCCTCAAAGATGGCCTTTACCGCCCCAGCATCCAGACCGTTGGCCCCCAGGCCGTAGACCGTCTCAGTGGGGATCCCCAGAAGTCCGCCGGAGGATATGATCTTGGCCCCCTCCTTTACATCCGAGGGGCTCAGGCGTTTGGTTTCCATCCCTGTCACCCGTCCTTAGTCAAAAATACGGGTCTTGGTTCCCTGGAGGTCGATGGTGGTATAGGGGTCAAAGCCTGCCTTCTGGAGGTAGGTTTTGACCGCCAGGATACCGTATTTGGGGTTCTGCTTCTCATCCTCCAATTCCAACTCCACAAAGCCACCCTCCCCGGTCCGGCCGGAGGTAAAGAGCCAGCCGTCATCCTGAAGGACGGCGTCCAGTTCAGCTTTCATGTCGGCCAGGGTCTTGTTTTCAGGCAGTTTGGGGAAATCGATGCGAAGTTCCATATCTGAATGTTCCTTCCTTCGGCAGTTTTTTAGTGGAATGGTGCGACGGGGGCGTCGCACCCCACGATGATGGCGGGGTGGTGTGCCTGGGCGTTGCGCCCTACGAAGCGACAGACATTACAGTTCCCTCTCCAGACGTGCGGCCTGGTCGGCAGTGACAAGGGCGTCAATGATCTCGTCGATGGTCCCGTTCATCACCGTGTCCAGCTTGTAGAGGGTCAGGTTCACCCGGTGGTCGGTAAGACGGCCCTGGGGAAAGTTATAGGTGCGGATCCGCTCGTTGCGCATACCGGAACCCACCTGGCTCTTCCGGTCTGCGGCGTAGGCTCCCTCCACCTTCTCCCGCTCCTGCTCGTAGAGCCGGGAAGCCAAAATACGCATGGCCTTTTCCCGGTTCTGGAACTGGCTCCTCTCCTGTTGGCACTCTACCACCATGCCCGTAGGCTTATGGATGAGCCGGACAGCGGAGGAGGTCTTGTTGATATGCTGCCCCCCCGCTCCCGAGGAACGGAAGACCTGCATCTCAATGTCAGCAGGATCCACCTTGACATCTACCTCCTCCATCTCGGGAAGCACCGCCACAGTGACGGTAGAGGTGTGGATCCTTCCCCCGGACTCAGTCTCAGGGACCCGCTGGACCCGGTGGACGCCGCTTTCAAATTTCAGGCGGCTGTATGCGCCGGAGCCCTGGATGGTGAAGCAGATCTCTTTGAAGCCCCCCAACTCGGTCTCGCTGAGGGAGTCCACCTCTACGCTCCAGTGTCTCCCTTCCGCATACATAGAATACATCCGGTAGAGGTCGGAGGCGAAAAGGGCTGCCTCCTCCCCTCCCACTCCCGCCCGGATCTCCACGATGACGTTTTTCTCGTCGTTGGGATCTTTGGGGAGAAGCAGAATTTTTAACTGGTTTTCCAACTCCGGAAGGGCGGCCTTGGCGGCGGTAAACTCCTCATGAGCCAGTTCCCCCAAGTCGGGATCGGAAAAAAGGCTCTGGCTCTCCTCCAGGGTCCTTTGGGTCCGCAGGTAGGTCCGGTATGCCTCCATCAGGGGGGAAAGCTCCTTCTGCTCCTGGTTCAGCTTAGCCGCCAGGGCAGGGTCGGCATAGGTCGCGTTATCAGCAAGGCGGGCCTCCACCTCCTGGTAGCGCTGCTCGATGGCTTTTAACTTGTCCAGCATGGGTAGGGCCTCCTTTCCAAAAGGGAGTGGGCGGGTCTGGGACCCGCCCCTACAGGGGTGGACGGGACCTGGCGGGCCGATGAGGACATCGGCCCCTACGGTTCCCTTTGTTGTTTTTCGTAGGGGCGGGTTCCATCGGACAACCGTTAGCGGCTTTGCCGCTTTACGGGTGTCACATACCCGTAGGGGTAAACCCGCTCAACCGCTACCGGTCAAAGACAAAGGACTTTATAAGGGCCAGGGGCTCCCGGAAGAACATCTGGACCGCCGAGGGCTTGTGGCTCACCGGGGCGGCCAGGGTGGAGATATACTGGTCGTCATAGACCTCCCCAGGGAGTCGGGCGATCCTGGCCCTGTCCCAGAGCATCTCGATTCGGGACAGGTGGAAGCCGCTGGACACCAGTATCACATCGTCAGTGAGGCTCCATCCCTTCTCTTCCATAAGGTCCATCGTATAGTTGGCATTCTGCCAGGTATTCCGGGCCTTGTCCTCCCGGTAGATATTCTCTTCACCGACCCCGTGGGCTGCCAGATACTCATACATACACTGGGCCTCCGACTGGTGTTCATCGTCCCCCTTGCCCCCGGTGACCACGATCTTCATGTCCGGATGGTCCTCCAGATAGGTAAGGGCGGTATCCAGCCGGTCCTGAAGCAGAATGGACGGACCCCAGGTCTCTACCTTGCAGCCGAAGATGACCATGACCTTCGGCTCCCCGGCGATCCTGTCCCGGCTGTGGACGCCGATAAAGACCTCCAGAGCGGCAAAGCACAGCACCCCCAGGACCAGCAGGACCAGAAGGATATTCCGTATGATATGGCTCTTTTTCCCGCCATAACCGCTGCGCCCATTCCAAATTGGCTGATAACTCATGGTTGTTTCATCTCCTCCAATTCAGCAGCCAGCTTCTCCCAAACGGTATAGAGGTGGGCGATCTCCTCCTCCAACTCCCGCTGCTCCTCATAGACCTTCTGAAGCTCCAGATAGTTATCCGAGACTTCCTCTGCCCGCAGGGTCAACTCGTACTGCTTCTCCTCTGCCTTGGCCACCACCCGCTCGGCGGCGGCAACCTGTTTTTCCAGTTCCTTGGTGCCGCCGGGGCGTTTGGGCTTGTCTTTCTTTTCTGTGGTTGGCGCGCCGGGGACGTCGAGCCCTACGGTCTTTCCGGGGGACGGCGTTCCGTTTTTGGCATAGACCTTCTGTCGCTCCTGATAGTCCAGGAACTCCTGATAGGTGCCCTTAAAATCGGTGATATGCCGGTCCTCCAGCATCCATACCCTTTCGGCAAACTCGTTGATAAAGTAGCGGTCGTGGGAAACAAAGAGGAGGTTCCCCTCATAGGCCCGCACCGCCTCTTCGATCCAGTCCCGGCTGTCCACGTCCAGGTGGTTGGTGGGCTCGTCCAGAATGAGAAGGTTGATCTTCCGGCTCATGAGTTCGCACAGCTTCAACCGGCTTCTCTCCCCGCCGGAGAGGTCCCGGACCTTCTTGAATACGTCCTCCCCCCGGAAGTTGAAGGTGGCCAAAGTATCCCGTGCCTCCTGGGGGGTGCAGTTCAGGTCCCAGAGAAGGGTGTCCACCAGATTCCGCTCCGGATGTTCAAAGGTGACCAGCTGAGGCAGATACCCGACCTTCACCGTGGGGCCGAAGCGGAGCTTACCCGCCGTTGACTCCAACTCTCCCAGCAGAAGCTTTACAAAGGTGGATTTTCCCGTTCCGTTGTCCCCCAGAAGGGCGATCCGTTCCCCTCCCGTCACCTCCAGGTCCACGTTTTCAAAGAGGGTCCGGCCCTCAAAGCCCATGGAGAGGCCCTTGACGGAGAGGACCTCGTCTCCCCGGAACTCCTTCTCCCCGAAGCCCATGGTCAGCTTCCGCTCCTTGGTGGGACGGTCGGTGGTCTGAAGTCTCTCTATCCTCTTTTCCATGGAAAAGGCCCGCTTATAGAGCTTATCATTGCCCATAAAAGCCCAAAGCCGCATTTTATCCACGGCCTCCTGAAGCTGCTGGACCTTGGCCTGTTCCTTCTCATACTGCTTCAGCTGCTCCAGGTAGCGGCGCTCCTTCTCCTCCACATAGAAGCTGTAGTTGCCGGAATAGAGTTCCGCCTTGCCGTCGCGGATCTCCACGCAGCGCTGGACCACCTTGTCCAGAAACCAGCGGTCGTGGGAGATCGCCAAAACAGTCCCCTTGTAGCGGGACAGATAGTCCTCCAGCCACTCGGTGGCATGAAGATCCAGGTGGTTGGTAGGCTCGTCCAGCAAAAGGATCTCCGTTTCCCTGAGGATGAGCCGGGCAAGGTTCACCCTGGTCTTCTCCCCGCCGGAAAGCTCGTCAAAAAGCTGCCGCCTCATAGCGGGAGGAATATCCAGACCGTTGCATACCTTGTTCAGGTCGATCTCGGTCTCATAGCCTCCCTGGCGTTCAAAGAGGGCGGTAAGGGTATCATAACGCTGAAGGACAGACTTATCCCCTTCCCCCATCTTCTCGGCCAGTTCCCCCATTTCCTTCTCCATAGCGCGCAAGTGGTCAAAGGCAGTATTCAGCACGTCCTCCACCGTATATTCCGGGGGATAGACGGGGATCTGGGAGATAAGCCCCACCCCCTTACCGGGAGCGGTCCGTGCCTCCCCCTCGTCGGGGAGCAACTCCCCGGTAAGGATCTTAAAGAGGGTGGTCTTGCCCGCGCCGTTCCGGCCCAGGAGACCCACCCGTTCCCCCTCAAACACTTGGAAGGAGAGGCCGTCTAAAATTTTCTTACCGACCTCAAATCCAATGGAGAGATCGGTGACTTGAATGTCTGTCATAGGTATTTCCTCCGGACAGATTTGGGATCCGCCCATACAAGCAATAGCGCGAGAAAGCGGCGCGCCAGGGACGCCGCGCCCTACTCTTCAATGGTGATGCTCTTCAGATAGTCGGTAATAGTCTCGAACTCCATCCCCCGGGAGGCTTTTACCAGAACGGTGGTGCCGGGGTGGATCAGGTCGTGGAGGGTCAGCATGGCCCGCTCTTTGGTATCAAAATGATAGCACTCGGGAACCTGAGAGGAGATAGCCGCATCGTAGATATTTTTTGCCAATTCTCCAATGGCCACCAGGCAGTCCACATGGCTCCTGCCCAGAAACTCTCCCACACCGGCGTGGAGTACCCCGGCCAGGGGGCCCAGTTCAAACATATCCCCCAGCACGGCGATCTTGTACTCTCCCGTATAGCCGTCCAGCACTTCGATCGCGGCCCGCATGGACTGAGGGTTGGCGTTATATCCATCGTCCAGGATGGTAATGTTCTCCCCCCTCGGCAGGATGTTCATCCGCATTTTGGTGGGGGCGAAGTTATGGACCCCGGCGGCGATCTCCGGAAGGGTCATGCCAAAATGCTCCCCTACAGCGGCAGCCATCAGTGTGGGATAGATCATATGCTCTCCCAAGGCGGGAATATCCATCCGGCAGCTTCCCCTGGGGGTCGTCACACCGCAGGAGACCTGGCTTTTCCAATCACTTTCCAAGTCCCCGGCCCGATAATCGAGCCCCTCCCCCTCCCCGCAGAAAAGTACGGGTCCCGGAGTCTTTCCCTTCAAACTCCGCAGCAGGGGATCGTCCCCATTGAGGACTGCCAGAGCGCCCGGTCTGGCATGGCAAAAAACCTCCGCCTTGGCTTTCAGCGTGTTCTCCCGGCAGCCAAAGGCCTCGATGTGGGAGTCTCCGATGTTGGTCATCACCACTACATGGGGCTGGGCGATGCCGGAGAGAAACTCCATCTCACCGGGATGGTTGATCCCCAACTCCACCACGGCGATCTGATGGCTTTTCTCCAGCCGCAGCAGAGTCATGGGAAGACCGATATCATTGTTCTTGTTCCCCTCGGTCTTCAGAACATGGAATTTTTCGCTGAGTACCGCGGCGATCATGTCCTTGGTGGTGGTCTTGCCCACGCTGCCCGTAATGGCTACCACCGGGATGTCAAAGCGGTTTTTGTACCACACCGCCAGATCCCGGAGGGCCTGATGAGTGGAATCCACCTTGATATAGAATTTCCCCGGCAGGTAACTCTCCCGCTCCCTCTGGGTAAGACAGCCTGCGGCTCCGCCCTCCAGGGCGGAACCAATGTAGGCGTGACCGTCAAACCGCTCCCCGGTAAGGGGCAGAAACAAGGCTCCCTTGCCGATGGTGCGGCTGTCGGTCTCCACCTGGTCCACCGTGGCCTCAAGGTCGGTAAACTCTCCCAGCAAGCGGCCGTGGGTAGCCTCCAATATCTCACGTATGGTCAGCTTCTCCATGGGAAAAGCCTCCTTTCAAGTCCCGCGCCGCCGGCGCAGGGAGCTTTCTACAATGCGCCGGCACAACTCCGGGTAGTCCATGCCCGCCGCCGCCGCCTCCTGGGGCAGCAAGCTGGTGGGGGTCATACCGGGAAGGGTGTTGATCTCCAGAAACCAGAACTTCCCATCCTCGTCCAGAATAAAATCAGCCCGTGAATAGACCGCCAGGTCCAAAGCTTCATAGACTCCCTCGGCCAATCTGCCTACCTGAGAAGCCTGCTCGGGCGTAAGCGGGGCGGGGCAGACCTCCTCCGCCGCGCCGGGCTGATATTTGTTCTCATAGTCGTAAAAGCCCTCCCGGGGAATGATCTCAATGGCAGGCAGGGCTTTCCCGTCCAACACGCCCACCTGGATCTCCCGTCCCTTCACATACCGTTCCAGCACACACCGCCCCCCATAGCGCAGCCCCTCCAAAAGGGCGGCGTGGAGAGCCTTCTTATCCCGGGCAATGGCAACGCCGATGGAGGACCCGGAATCCACCGGCTTTACCACACAGGGGACTGCCGTTTTGCTGGTAAGGGAATCCACCTCTTTTTCCGTATAGGCGGCAAACCGCCACTCCGGAGTGGGAACGATATGGCTTACCAGGCGCTTCGTCAGGTCCTTATCCATGGCGATGGCGCTTCCCAGATAACCCGAGCCGGTATAGGGGATCCCCATAAGGTCAAAGGCGGCCTGGACCCTGCCGTCCTCCCCGCATTGGCCGTGAAGGGCCAGAAACACCAGGTCGGCTCCCCGGCACAAGTCCAGAACGCCGGGACCGAACTCCCCCTTGCCTTCCCATTTCCGGCTTCCCCGAACAGCCTCCATATCGGGGGCCTCCCGGCTCACCGTCTGCCAGCGCTCCGGCGCTTCCGCGCCGTAGAGTTCCTCCCAGTCAAGGCCCGGATAATCCTCCAGGCCAAAGTACATATCCACCAGAGCCGTCTCATGCCCCAGGCTCCGCAACGCCTGGGCGATCTTAGTCCCCGAGGACAAGGACACATTTCGCTCCGGGGACGCTCCTCCGGCTAAAACCACGATTTTCAAGGGTGATCCCTCCATAAAAGGTCATATCACACCAGTTTATGCTAGTTTATCAATCATACCACAGGAAGATGGAAAAAACAAGTGGAGCCCATAGCCCTTCCCTCTTTATAAAATTTAAAAAATGACAAAATAGATCAAGGCCGATGGGACCTTTCGGTTCCCACCGGCCTTGATTTGTTTTCCTGTATATGCTTACCCAAACACAGCCAGCAGGAAACCGGCGGCGATGGCCGAGCCGATGACGCCGGCCACGTTGGGACCCATGGCGTGCATCAGCAGGAAGTTGGAAGGGTTGGCCTTCTGGCCCTCCATCTGGCTGACCCGGGCCGCCATGGGAACGGCGGAGACGCCGGCGGAGCCGATGAGGGGGTTGATCTTGCCGCCGGAGAGATGATACATCAGCTTGCCCACCAGCAGCCCGCCTACCGTAGACAGGGAGAAGGCCACCAGGCCCAGCACCACGATGGCGATGGTCTGAAGGCTGAGGAACCGGGAGGCCACGGTGGTGGCGCCCACCGAGATCCCCAGGAAGAGGGTCACGATGTTCATCAGGGCGTTCTGGGCGGTGTCGCTCAGGCGCTCGGTCACTCCGGTCTCCCGCAGAAGGTTGCCGAACATGAGGCAGCCGATGAGGGGGGCGGTGGAGGGGATGAGCAGGATCACGAACACGGATACCAGGATGGGGAATACGATCTTCTCCACCTTGGATACCTCACGTGCCTGCTCCATCTTCACCTGACGCTCCTTCTCGGTGGTCAGCGCCCGCATGAGGGGGGGCTGAATGAGAGGGATGAGGGCCATGTAGGAATAGGCCGCGATGGCGATGGGGCCCAACAGATGGGGGGCCAGCCGTGTGGTGGTCAGAATGGCCGTGGGGCCGTCGGCACCGCCGATGATACCGATGGAGGCGGCCTCCGGACCGGTAAAGCCCAGCAGAATAGCTCCAAAGAAAGCCAGAAACACGCCCAACTGGGCGGCGGCCCCTAAAATCAGAGAGGAAGGCCGGGCGATCAGGGGCCCGAAGTCGGTCATGGCGCCGATCCCGATGAAGATCAGACAGGGATAGATACCCGCCTTGACGCCGATATAGAGGATATCCAGCAAGCCGCCCTCGGTGAGGACATGGCCATAGCTATGATAGAACTCGCTGGCAGGGTCCAGAAAGGCGTCCCACAGTTCCATGTGGTAGAGGCCCGCGCCGGGAATGTTGGTCAGAAGCACACCAAAGGCGATGCCCACCATCAGAAGAGGCTCAAATTTCTTTCCGATGCCCAGGTACAGCAGCACGCAGGCCACGGCGATCATAACAAGATTTTTCCAACCACCCTCGGCCAAAAATCCGGCAAAGCCGGACTCCTGCACCAGCTTGGCAAGGGTTCCTAATACATCCATGCAGAAAGCCCTCCCTTATGCCAGTACGATCAGGGGGGAACCGGTCTCTACGGTAGATCCCTTAGGAGCCACGATCTGGGCCACAGTACCGTCCTTGGGGGCCAGGATCTCGTTCTCCATCTTCATGGCCTCCAGCACCACCAGCAGCTGTCCCTCCTTCACGGCAGCGCCCTGGGTCACCTCCACCCGCAGCACGGTGCCGGGCATGGGGGCGGCCACCGTCTCGCCTGCGGCGGTGACGGCTGCGGCAGCAGGGGCCGCGGCGGGAGCCGCAGGAGCAGCAGGGGCCGCCGCGGCGGGGGCAACGGCGGGAGCCGGAGCGTAGGCTTCGTACTCGTCCACCAGCATAGCCTTTCCGGCTTCTACCTCCACTTCGTAGGTACGGCCGTTCAGGGTCACTTTATATTTCATTTCACTTGACCTCCTTGATGGACTTGAAGCGCAGCTCGTTCAGCGGCTTGCCCATTTTGTCGGCTACGATCGCCATGATCATGGCGGCCTCCTTGTCGGGCACGTCGAACAGCTTGACCTCACCGGCGCTGC